>JBDHHL010000365.1:0-4925 GCA_039589375.1 Gemmatimonadota bacterium
TACCCGCCCATTTAAGCGTCGCTTCCAAGGGTACATTGACCGCTCCATCGGCGGGCGACAGGAGGAGCGGTGCGTCCGGCGGCCCGCTGGCGGCCGCGGTAGTGAAGCTCCAGACGGATGAGAAGTCACTCGTACCGTTGACATCCGAAGCGCTGACGCGCCAGAAGTATGTCACCACGTGATCCAACGCGCCCACAGCCACCGTGTGCGTTATCGTCGAGGCGAGCGTGGAATCAACGACAGTGATATACTCGGTATCGTTTGCGATCCTCACCGTCACGACCACCGCGTACTCTGGTGTTGAGACGAAGGCAGCATCGACGATATTGGAAAACTCCGTATCGGTCGCGACCTGGACCGTGAAGTTGTCGCCGACTCCAGTCCACGTGAGGGTCGGCCTCAGGCCGAGATCCAGCGCTCCGTCCTCCGGCGCCACCAACTCCGGCGGGTCGGGCGGCGTACCGGAGCCGCTGCCATATTCGAATGCCCCCATGTCGGGAGCTGCCCCGGAATACGCGCCAGGAGGTAGATTCAGAACTACCGCTCCCTGCCACACATAGAGCGCCGTGCCGGCGTCGATGGCTGGACTGCCGGCAGGCAACTCAAGATCCGCGGTGAGCAACGGATCCGCATACTCACCGCTGCCCACATCGACGTTCGACCCGCTGTTGTCGGTGCCATTGTTAAAGAACAGGTTGTAGGCCAACTCGGAGTTGCCGTCGACTTTCTTGACCGCGATCGCCGAGTGGTCGACGAAGATGTTGTTCAACACGACGGTGTTGTCGCCGCCGGTGATGCCGTGGCTATTGTTGGCAAACGTGTTGTTGAAGATGTTGATCCGCTCGGGAATGCTGGCGCCGCGGAAGTCCTCGGCCGTCTCTCCCCCATCCATCATGCCGATGCCGGCATCGACATTGTCATAGATATAGTTGTAGGTGATCTCGAAGAAGCGATCGGTCTGAGAACCGTAGTGAATGAGCTGGATCCCGTCTTCTCCGTTACCGTAGATCTCGTTCCCTCTGATGACGATATCCAAAGTCGGTCCGCTGTGGCCCTGCATCCGGATCTCGATACCGTCATCCCCGTTGTTGCGAATGACGTTGTCCTGGACAACGATATCGACAGCGAAGTCCATATCGATGCCGTCATCGCTGTTGAGCTCGAACGTGCAGAACTGGACCAGCCCACCGCTGCCGTCTTCATAGTCCACGCCGTCTCGGGTATCCGTCACCACGGAGTTCAGCAGGTTGAACTCGGCGCGCGGCAAGATGCCATCCTCACCGTTCTGGATGGTGAATCCCTGGATGGTCGGCCGGTCTCCGACGCTTATCGGGATCTGGATCACGAAGGCCGCGCCGTCGCCGTCGAGAATCGTGCTGGCTATGTAGCTCTCGTCGCCGGTGGTGAGGAATTGGGAGGCCAGGGTGATCGCTTTGGTGATGGTGATCTGACCGACGTAGGTTCCCGGCGCCACCAGGATGGTGTCACCGGCGCTCGCGGCGTCGTGCGCTGCCTGGATAGACGTGTAGTCTCCCGGAACATTGAGCGTCGCGAGACGGGGCGACTGGCCTGGCGCCGTCAACTCCGGTTGGGTGGCATCCTCACAGGCGGCGAGAACGAGGGTAGCCATCGCTAGCAGGGCGGCGCGTTTCATGGCGTTGAACCTCCGGCTCGGACCTACTTACCCCGCCAGCGCCTCAGCGGTCTTCGTCGTCAAACGTATGTTTAGCAAGCCGTGCGCCAAGCGGTGGACCCACCAAAATCGCTGACAAACCTGGAATGCGGCGCGGTACGAGGGGTCATGCGTGGCGCGGACGCGACACCGTCGGAACGGGGCCCTATGTGCCCTAGTTCAGCGGTTTCGGGGATGGCCTAGGCCAGATCACGTGCGGTAAGGCTCGCTGCCGAAATCTGCGAATTCGGCCCATGGTTCGTTGCCGTCGTCGTACCAGTAGCCGTCGTGCAGGACCTCGGGTGTCGCCGTGTCGCTCAGACGCAAGCCACACGACCGCGCATACTCCGCCAGAAGCTCCACGAGTGCGGCCGCAATCCGCTCGAAATTGTACGAGGCATATGTATTGTACCCGGCCAGCTCGCCAGCCGCCGTGGCGCCGATGAGTTTGCGCGCCACGACCGCGCCGTCCGGCCGGCGCCCGTAGACAACCTGCTTGTTGATGTCCAGCGCGCTCACCACAACCGTCGCGGCCGTTCGGTCATCACCCTCCAGGCTCAAGCACGTATCGAAGTAGCTGCCCATCTTCAAGATCTCGAACGGATCTCGCTCGCTGGCAAAAGTGATGGTCTCACCATCAACTTCCGCAGTAGCGCGCAGGCCCTCAACCCAAGCCGCAACGTCGAGCCCGCCCTGTTGTGCCCTACCCAACCACTCCTGGTTCGGCGCGCGTTCCTCCACGGCTCGACCGCTCACTTCATCCCGCAACAGTTCGATGAAGAGGTGCCAGTTCCGATTGCCCACGCTTAGCAACTGCAAGGACTCCCTCATTCCGGGGCGCAAGGCATCTTCGGGCACCGTCTCACCCAGCATGCTCGACAGTAGGCGGCGGTACACGTCGGTGAGGATTGTCTCGAGGCTCTGGCTCCGGAACGCGGCCACCGCTCGCTCTAGGCGATTGCGCGCCCGGCGAACCGCCTTGCGGCGCCGACCGAGCCGCGATTCCGGATCTTCCAAGGCCGAGCGGCGCTGCTGAAGTCTGATCCGCTCCTCTTGCGAGAGATCGGCAGCGCCGAGCCGAGCCTCGAAATAGGCGATCTCCCTTTGTTGTTTGCTTTCGAGACCTAAGGGCTCGAGCAACTCCTTCGAAAACGACTCGCCGTGTCCCGCAAGGCGTCGGAAATGCAGGTAGCGTTCCAAAGGCTCCGTCGACATGCCGAGCGCTTCAGCCAGGGCTGCCAGTTCAGGCGGTGGCGCGCGGACCGTCGCCGTGCTCCAGTCCGCGAGCGCACGGCGGAGCAGCGGGCCGTGGCTCTTGAGTCCCCGCGCTAGCGCGTGCAATGACGCCAAACGCTGATCGAGGTTCTCCCGTTTTCCTACACTCGTTACCAGCGCCAGCGTGAGCGCAGCCGCCGGTGCGCCACCATGTTTGAACAGATCGACAAACCAGCTTTGCCAGCCGAGGCTCTCCAGCTGCATCTTCCTCAAGGCGGAGACGGTGCGGAGATATCGCTCCAGACCCGAGCCAGACAACTCCGCCGCCATCACAACGACGCCCAGACTCAGAGCTGTGCTCGCCAAGTCTGCTGGCGTTGAGTGAAGGAACTCGATCGGCAGCTCTTCGAGATCCTCTTCGCCCAGCGAGACGATCTGTGGCCAGAGTACTAGCACCTTCGACCCGTCCAGCTGGCCGGCGACGATGCGCAGCTGCTCGATCCGCGCCGCACTCGACCACGCAGGAGCCGCGAGATCCGCGCCGGGGTGCGTCAGACTGAGCGCTAGCTGGGCCCGCTCGGCTTCTTCGGAAGCCTCGTCTGTTTGTCTCGGGGCCGCGAGCCAGGCCTTCTCCATGGCCGTCACCGCGGCCGTCATGCCCTGGGGCAAAGCGTGATAGGCGACCTGGCCAAGCCGTCGCGTACCCAACCGGCGCGGCTCGACGGCCACGGCCTGAATCCACTCCGTGAACAGCTGGGTCAGAACCCGGGCTTGTGTATTGCGGAGCCGCGGCAGCGTCCTCACGGCGTGCACGACACGTTCTTCGAGCGTTGACCTCTTCGCGACGGGCGACCCCGTCTCCCCTGCTCGCACGAGGCGCCTCAGCCGTGACATCGCCTTCGTGAAGCGTTTGGCGGACGCCGCGCTCTCCTCCCACCGCATGGTCAACGAACGCAGGACTTCCAGAGCCGCATCCAGGCCGTAGAGCACAGTCACGCGCTCGGCCAATCGGGCGAGCCGTCGAGCTACCGACTCAGGCACGCCGCGGCCCAGCTCGCCAAGTCTCGTGTTTCCTTCGACCGCCAGCGCCGCGAACGCCGGACCGAACGGCGGACCGGATCGGCCGGCTTGATACGCCGCGCCAAGCGTTCCAGGTAGCTCCTCCGGCCGCTCTCCCGTCCAGCTCCGCTTGCCCGCCGTTGACCGCTGGCACATGCCGAGAACCACCGCGGCCAGGGTGGCCTCGCTTCTATCCGCTGCCGTTGACGCGAGCGCGAGCAAAGCCCGGTCCGCACCGCGCCCCGCGTCGAGGATCAACTCCACGGGATCTTGATACCAATCGGCGAGCGCGCGAAGGCGAGCAGGAAGAGCGCAAAGGAGAGTCTCTAGGTCGAGCGCTTCGCCCCGCCGTGAACTCCGGCAAACGGCGGCTGACTCCGAGGACTCGAACAGGCCGGATATCCGCTCGAGCCGCTGGCGCGCCTCTGATGTGCGGGCGCCGATATCCTCCAACGTGAGCTGGCGGAGTGCCGGGACACCTTCACGCAGGAGCCTCCTGATGTCCCGTCGCTGTTCCAGACTCGTGACTGCTTTGTGCCAGCGGCTGACGCTCTCGACATCGATGCGCACGACCTCGCGTACGCCCAGCAGCCGCGCGACCTCTTGACGCGCCGGTAGCCTGTCGCCGGTCAGGGCGCGAGCGAGCGCGACCGGGTCCGTGGGCGAGGCGGCCGTGCCGCTCAAGAGCCAGAGGCCGTCGTCGTCGAGTACCGGGACGCCTTCCAGCTGCCCGACGACCTTGAGGCTGCGTCGTATGAACTTCGCGCGTTCTTCCCGCTTCCGGCTCATTCTCGCCGCTTGCGTAGATCGTCCGCTTGCTTGACCCTGTGAGGTGGAAAGTGCGTGGGCTCTTCAGTGCCGTCTACAGAATGGTCGGTGCCAACAGCTAGTCCTCGCAGACGAAGATTGCGCGGAGCCCGTTTCCAAACGTCTTTGGCCCCCTTCCAACGTGCCCGTCGTCATAATGCACGTAGTAAGC
>JBDHHL010000366.1:0-6312 GCA_039589375.1 Gemmatimonadota bacterium
CGATGGCCAGCCAGCCATTCAAGCTCAAATCGGTGACGCCCCATGATCAGCATAACTTCAAGTGAAACAACCAATTGTATCGTCGGTGTTTCAAGTTAACCGGACAGTCCTGCGAATATCCAATATCGAACATCCAACATCCAAGAACTCTTTCATACCACCCACTTCATTATTGAACATTCCTTGTTCGATATTCGATATTCGATTCGCGCTTGCTCGCGCTACGTCGCTAGAACACATCCAGATCCTCGCCATACGCGACATTTCCCTTCCACACCGAGCCGATCTCCGCCAGAAGCTCTTCCGGCGTCGAGCCCCAGAGAAGCTGGTGGTACAGGATCAGCGTGCCCGGCTGCGCGCGCGCCGCGATCGCACCCAGCTCCAGCGAGGACGTGTGGAAGCTAGAGTGATACGTCTGCCATACGGGCTCGCGGCGTTCGAAACCGGCCTGCGAGTACACTTCGTGGATGAGGTAGTCACAGCGTTGGCAGTTCTCGACCACGCTTTCGCTCGGTCTCGTATCACCGGAGATGACGATCGTGCGGTCCGGCGTCTCGAAGCGGAAGCCGAACGCCTGCGCCCACGACCCGTGCCGGACGGGGAACGCCGTCACGCGCACCCTTTCGTCCTCGTAGATGACACCGGGCTCGATCTCGTGGACGTTGACCTTGTATCCCTCCGTATTTGCAGGCTCGAGGCCGTCGATCCTTATTCGGATGTCCTCCTCGTACGCCGCGAGAAGGTGCTCGGTCATCGCCTTCAGACCCGTTGGACCGAAGACCTCGGCAGGCAGATTGCGTTCTAGCACCCACGGCGTGAAAATGAAGTCGGCATAGCCCAGCGTGTGATCGGTGTGCAGGTGCGTGACGAAGGCGTACCTGAGCTTTGAGGCCGCCAGCCCCTCTACACCATTGCGAAAAGCCGCCGCGGCGCGCCGCACCACGCCGGGGCCCAGGTCGATGAGATACGGTGTGTCGTCCACGACTATGGCGACCGCAGGGCCGGAACGATCGGGATCTGCGTTGGGGGTCCCGGTCCCCAGAAGGACGATCTGCGTTCGCTGAGGCTCGGAGTTCGCCCCCGTGCCGCCCTCGCCGCCACCCGCGCCCGCGCCCAGCACTGGGACGGGAAACCGGCGCATACTATCGCGCTCGCCGGTCACTGGCAACGCGGCTGCCATGTTCTCAGATCACTTCCGCCACTCTGAGTACGCGATCGGCATTGTCGTGATTCGGCTTGTCGGACGGCGGGGAGGGCCGTAGCTTGGCAGGCCTCACAGGTACCTTCTAGCAACCCCAACCGAGGAGATCGGCCGTGGCAATCAAGGACGCTCTATTACCCGAGCTCGAGCAGGAGGTAGCCGCAACGCGCCGTATGCTCGAGCGCGTACCGGAAGACAAGCTGGGCTGGAAGCCGGCTGAGAAATCGATGACCCTAAGCCGACTCGCGACCCATCTGGCTGAATTACCAGTGTGGGGCCTCCAGACCCTGATCACGGAAGAGCTCGACATCAACCCACCGGGCGGCGAGCCGTTCGTGGGGGAACAGCTCGAGTCCGTCCCGGAAATCCTCGAGAAGTTCGACGACAACGTGGCGAAGTTCCGCGACGCCCTCGCATCGACGGACGACGAGGTGATCATGCAGCAGTGGACGCTCAAAGCGGCCGGGCAGGACATCTTCACCCTTCCCAGGGTAGGCGTCATACGGGGTATGGTGATGAATCACATCATACACCACCGCGGGCAGCTTTCCGTCTACCTGCGGCTGATCGACGTGCCGCTACCGGCCACGTATGGGCCGTCGGCGGATGATACGATGGGAATGCAGTAGCTCTCGCGAGAGGTTCCAAGCAAGAAGCCCGGCTCGAGCCGGGCTTCTTGCTGTGCCGATGGTCTAAGGCCGTAGGCCGGCTAGGCCCCCGGCTGTACCGATACGACGCGACGCCCGCGCATCGTGCCGAAGGTCACGAAGCCGTCGGAAAGGGCGAACAGCGTGTCGTCACCGCCGCGGCCCACGTTGTGGCCGGGGTGGAACTTGGTGCCACGCTGTCGCATGATGATGTTGCCGGCCCGCACGAACTGCCCCCCGTACCGCTTCACACCGAGGTACTTGGGGTTGCTGTCGCGTCCGTTACGCGTCGATCCGCCTGCCTTCTTATGCGCCATAGCGACCGTCCTCGCTAGGATTTCTTCTTCGACTTGGCCGTGTCCTTGTCCTTGGCCTTGGTCGTCGTCTTCTTCGAGGCCTTGGGCTTGGCCTCGGCCTTCTTATCCGGTGCCTTCTTCGCTGCTGGCTTCTTCGCCGCCGGCTTCTTCGCCGCAGCCTTCTTAGGCGCGGCTTTCTTGGCCGCCGGCTTCTTGGCGGCGGGTTCCGCGGCCGCCTCGGCCTTCGGAGCTTCCTTTGGCTTGGCCTTGGCAGGCTTCGCCTTCTTCTCAGCCTCCAGGGTGACCTTGAGATTGCCGCCCAGATCGATCTCGCTGACCCGAACCTCGGTGTAGCCCTGCCTGTGCCCCGACTTGCGGCGGTAGTTCTTGCGGCGCTTGAACTTGAAGACGATCACCTTGTCCGCGCGCCCGTGCCTTAGAACCTGAGCGCGCACCGCTGCACCCTCCAGGGTCGGCCGGCCCACCAGCACCTCGTCGTCAGCTGCTCCCAGCAGCACCTCGTCGAAAGTGACCGTGTCCCCCTGCTCGGCGTTCAGGGAGGGCAATCTTAGGATGACCCCGAGCTCAGCGCGGTACTGGAACCCCGCTGCCTTGAAGATGGCGTATGTCACAGCCGTACGCGTTCCATTCTATAGAGACAATGCTCAGTATCGCGATTCTCGATTTCGTGACAGCCTTATAGCCTATCCGCCGGGTTGCCTTGTGTCAACGGCGCTCCGGGCCCACAGGGCGCTCAGGCGACGGCGTACCGGTTGGTCACATCGACGTCCGCCGGTCCGGCCAGAATCCGGAACTCGTCCGCCCGCAGCAGCGGGTCGTCGCGTATCTCGATATCCACCTTGAACTCGGACTCGAGCCGCCGCAGCAGGTTCGGTTCCTCTTCCAGGATGTGCAGCGCCACTTCGGAATGGAGGCGGATGACCAGCCGCTTCTCCTCCCTGGCGGTGGCCAAGCGTTGAACGGCCCGCTCGATCCGGCGAACCACGGTGGTCGGGGTGACGATGCGGCCGGCGCCGTCACAATACGGGCACGGCCGGGTGACCGTCTGGTAGACGCTCGGTCGCACGCGCTGGCGAGTCATCTCCACCAGCCCGAGATCCGAGATCTGGAACGCCTTGGTGCGGGCTCGGTCACGACCGAGGTGTGTCCGCAGCTCTTGCATGACCCGGTCGCGGTTCGCTTTGTCCTCCATATCGATGAAGTCGACGACGATGATGCCGCCGATGTCACGGAGCCGCAGCTGCCGCGCGATCTCACGCGCCGCGTCTAGGTTCGTCCGCAGGATGGTCTTCTCGGGGTCCTTCTTGCCCGTGTAGCGCCCGGTGTTCACGTCGATCGCGACAAGGCCTTCGGTTGGTTCGATGACGACGTGGCCGCCGGACGGAAGCTCCACCCTCTTGTCGAACGAGCGGAGAATCTCCTCCTCGATCTCGTATTTGTCGAACAGCGACGCCGTACCCTCGTAGAGGTTCACTCTCTGCATCAAGTCGGGATCCACCGCCTCGAGGTAATCCCGGACCTCGTTGTAGATCTCGTGCGAGTCTACGAACAGCGAGTCCACCTTTTCGCTGAACAGATCGCGGATAATGCCCGCGGCGAGGTGCGCTTCCTCGTGGACGATTGCGGGGGCCTGCTGCTGCGCGACCCGGGCCTCGATCTTCTTCCACGTCTTCATCAGCCCCCTGAGCTCACGCTCCAAGGGCTTCCGCTTGGCGTCTTCGCCCACCGTGCGGACGATCACCCCGCCATCGCCCGGCTTCAGTATGTTCCGCATCAGCCGACGAAGGCGCGACCGCTCCTCGCGATCCTCGATCTTGCGCGATACACCGATGTGCTCGCTACGGGGCATGAACACGAGATTCCGGCCCGGGAGCGAGACCTGCGCCGTGACACGGGGGCCCTTGGTACCGATCGGCTCCTTCGTGACCTGGACCAGGATCTCCTCGCCCTTCTTGATCAGGGTCTGGATCGGCGGGTAACGCTTGACGCCCTTCTCCTCTTCCGAGGCCTCAGGGTCTTCGTCGGCGATATCGGAGACGTGAAGGAACGCAGCCTTATCGGTATTGATGTTGACGAACGCAGCCTGGATGCCGGGCAGGACGCCCTCGACTCGACCCAGATAGATGTCGCCCACCATCCGCTGCGCGTCCGCACGGTCGAGCATCAACTCGACCAGGACGTTGTCCTCTAGTATCGCGACCTGCGTCTCGTGCGGGCCCGTATTGATGAGTATCTGCCTTTTCATGTGTTTTCCTGATCACTCCTCTTACCATAGGGCGACATCCTTCCCTGATTGTTCAGCTCCAAGAAGGTGTCGCGCAATCACAGTCCTCTGGATCTCGGAGGTGCCCTCTCCGATCTCCCCTATCTTGGCGTCTCTCATGAGCCGTTCCACGGGATACTCTGTCGTGTAACCGTAGGCTCCGTGGAACTGCACAGCCTTGATCGTTGCCCAGGTCGCCAGCTCGGAGCAGTAGAGCTTGGCCATCGCCGCCTCTTTGGTATGCGGTTGGCCGGCCTGCCGGAGCTTCGCGGCGTGGTACGTCAGGTGTTTGCCCGCCTCGATGCGGGTCCACCAGTCAGCCATATCGAATCGCACGCCCTGGAAGTCACAGATCCGCGTGTTGAACTGCTTACGCCCCTCCGTGAATTTCAGCGTGTACTCCAGAGCGCCCTCGGCGATGCCGAGGAGGTGCGCCGCCATGCTGACGCGCCCGCCATCGAGCGTCTGCATGAAGTTCTTGAATCCTTGGCCGCGGCCGCCCAGCATATTCTCGTTGGGGACGATCGCGTCTTCGAATATCAGTTCCGTCGTGTCCGAGGCTCGCCAGCCCAGCTTGTCTTCCTTCTTGCCTTGCGTGAAGCCTGGTACATAGTCCAGATCTTCGGCGTGCCCGACACCGACGGCTTTCGCCTCTTCCAGGTCACGGGTCGGCTTCGTCAGGATGAAGGAGCTGATCTCTTTCTTCCCGTTCTTTTCTCCCGTCACCGCAGTAACCGCGAATATTTCTCCTACACCACCGTTGGTGATGAAGATCTTGGTCCCGTTGAGAACCCAGTGGTCACCCTTCTGTTCCGCCCGGGTCTGGGTGCCTCCGGCGTCCGAACCGGCTTCCGGTTCCGTCAGGCCGAACGCGCCCAGCACCTCGCCTCTCGCCAGCTTCGTCAGGTACTTCTGCTTCTGCTCCTCCGTGCCGAACGAGTAGATCGGGCTGGCGGCGAGCGTGATGTTCGCTCCCACCGTGATCGAGTGCGACGGGCAAATCTTCGCCAGCTCTTCGCTCACGAGCGATGACGCGAGCGTATCCATCCCGACCCCGCCGTACTTCTCCGGCCAAGGAACGCCGAAGAGGCCAAGCTCCGCCATCTTCGCCACGTTCTCCCACGGAAAACGAGCCTCACGGTCCAGTTCACCGGCTATCGGCTCGATCTCGTTCTCGGCGAATTCCCGGACCATCTCCCGGAGCATTCGGTGCTCGTCGGTCAGATAACGATCGTCAACGGTGCTCGTCAGCTCGATCATGTCCTTGTATGTGTAAGCGTTCAGCGCCCCGAAGCTCGAGGGCGAACGGCTAATCGCGAGCTGCTTCCTTCAGCCCATAAGTATGTTCAAGAGTTGAGTTTACCGCTAGGGGCGGACCCGCGCGAAGACTGTATATCGTTGACACACTGGGACGTACAGCCCCATCCTGCAGAAACCGCATCAAGGAGGTATGGATGGCGATGAGCCCCGATCCGACCGTGCTAGACTGCCCCGGCTGCGCCGGACATGCGCATCGACTCGATCAGGTGCCCGGGTTGTGGAGCGGAGTGGCTACTAAGCGTGCAGGATGCCCCGGGCAGCCGCATCGTGATCGATCTGTTGCCGAAACCAAGCTGAGCCGCAGACCGCAGAGAGCCTGGTCAGGAGGCCTGGCGTCGAGTCGCCCGTAGCGAGCTGGCTCCCAGGCACGCCAGGACGACCAGCAGCTGCATCTCGAACCCGCGAAACCGTCAGACTGGCCTGAGCCGCTATGAAGGCTTAGACTGCAACCCTCTATTGCAGAACGTGCGCTCCAACCATCACCCGAAGGAGGTACTCTCATGTCCGACTATCCGCGTGGCCGATTCTGCTGGCACGACTTGATGACGTCGGACCCCGCCGCCG
>JBDHHL010000367.1:0-4896 GCA_039589375.1 Gemmatimonadota bacterium
GCTTGATGCGGGCTGCGCTGTAGGTGACCTTGCGGGTCACAAACTCCAGCCCGCGGCGTGGAGACTCGTGATTGAAGAGGATCCCACTGACCGCGAACAGATCGTAGCTCTCTCGATAGTTGACGGTGATCCAGTGCCCGTACACCTTCGCCACACCGTACGGAGAGCGAGGATAGAACGGCGTCATCTCGGATTGCGGGCTACCTCTGACCTTTCCAAACATCTCGGAACTCGACGCCTGGTAGAAACGCGCGCTCGGCCTGGTGCGGCGGACGGCTTCTAGCAACCGCATAACGCCCAGAGCCGTTGCCTCGCCGGTGAGCACCGGCTGCGTCCATGACGCCGGGACAAACGACTGCGCCGCCAGGTTGTAGACCTCGTCGGGCTGCGCATCAGCGACGGCCGATAGCAGCGAGTTCTGGTCGAGCAGATCCCCCGAGAGGATTGCTATCCGATCCTGTATGTGGCGGATCCGCTCGAAGTTGAGCGTCGAGGAACGCCGGACGAGCCCGTAGACTTCGTAGCCCTTCTCCAAGAGAAAGTCAGCGAGATAGGATCCGTCCTGGCCTGTAATACCGGTTATCAATGCACGCTTCGCCATTTCATTCCCTGTATCGACACGTTTCAGCCGGCGTTCACGCATCCCGTCTCAGCACGTTTCTCGTATCCAGCACCGGCAGTCGCGATTCGCGGATCAAATCATAGTCGACGTCGCTGTGATCCGTCACGATGACCACGAGATCTGCCTCGGCGAGGATCTCGGCGTTCAGGGGCGCGGACTCGAGGCTTTGCCCTTCGTGCCGCAGCGAGGGTACGAGGGGGTCGTGGTAGCTCACAGCCGCGCCCTTCGCAGCCAGGAGTTGGATGATATCGAGGGCCGGCGACTCCCTCGTGTCGTTTGTATCGCGCTTGTAGGCGACACCGATTATTACGATCTTGGAGCCCTTTACCGGCTTGCCTTCTTCGTTTAGCAGCCCGGCCGCCTTCTCGGCAACATAGTGCGGCATCTCGGCATTGATCTCGCTCGCCAGCTCGACCAAGCGGGTCTTGTAGTCCAGCGTCTTCATCTTCCAGGAGAGGTAGTGGGGGTCGACGGGAATGCAGTGGCCGCCGAGTCCGGGCCCCGGAGAAAACCTCATGAACCCGAACGGCTTGGTCGCCGCCGCATCGATCACCTCCCAGACATCCACCCCGAGCTTATCGCAAACGATCGCCATTTCGTTCGCCAGCGCGATGTTTACTGAACGGAAGGTGTTCTCGAGAAGCTTCGTGAGTTCAGCAGCTTCAGTGCTCGACACCACCACCACTCTGTCGATGATTGATGCGTACAGCGCCCTCGTCACCTCACAACAGTCCAGAGTGATTCCGCCGACGACCTTCGGCGTGTTGTTGATGTGCCACACCGGGTTGCTCGGATCGACGCGCTCTGGACTGAACGCCAAGAAAAGATCGGCGCCAACCGTCAAACGCCCGTCGCCCGTGAGCGTCGGAAGCAGCATCTCGCGCGTGGTGCCCGGATAGGTGGTCGACTCGAGCACGATCAGCTGGCCGGCTCTGGCGGCGGTCCCGATGGACTTCGTCACCGACATGACGTAAGAGACATCCGGATCGCCCGTCTTGTTCAGCGGCGTCGGAACGCAGACGCAGATGGCGTCGGGCTCGGCCAACCGATCGGTTTCGAGGGTCGCCTCCAGGCGGCCAGTTTCCACCGCGGCGGCCAAGCGCTGACTGGATACGTCCTGAACGTACGATTCTCCTCGCGCGAGTGCGTTGACCTTTGCCTTCGATACCTCGAAGCAGAGAACGTCGAAACCTGCCTCAGCGAACTCGACGGCCAGCGGGAGGCCGACGTAACCAAGTCCTACTATGCCGACTCGCGCTTCGCGAGTCTCTATCTTGTTGATCAAGGATTCGGCTTCGTCTCCGAGCCTTGCAGAGACAGCCGCCGAGCCGGCCTGTTCTCCCATTGACTAGCCTCCCAACAAGGCGGCCAGATGCGCCGCGTAGTATGTGATGACCAAATCGGCTCCAGCCCTTCGGATCGACGTCATCGTCTCCATCATCACGCGTTCCTCGTCGATCCAGCCTCGTTCTGCCGCCGCCTTCAGCATGGAGTATTCCCCGGAGACATGGTACGCGGCTACAGGATAGCCGGTCGCCTGCTTCACCGTCCTGATCACGTCGAGATAGGGGAGCGCCGGCTTCACCATGATGATATCGGCGCCTTCCTCCACATCCATTCGCGCTTCCCGGACAGCCTCATCGGCGTTCGCGGGATCCATCTGGTAGCCCCTTCGATCCCCGAATTGTGGAGCCGAGTCCGCCGCCTCGCGGAATGGGCCATAGAATGCCGATGAATACTTGGCCGCGTACGACATGATCGGAAGATGGGCATAGCCAGACTCATCCAGGACCTTGCGGATTGCCCCCACCCGACCGTCCATCATGTCGCTGGGCGCCACCATGTCGGCGCCAGCATCAGCGTGAGAAACCGCGCTTCGGGCCAGCAGCTCGAGGGTCGGGTCGTTGTCCACCTCACCCTCCGGAGTGAGCAGCCCGCAATGCCCGTGATCGGTGTACTCGCAAAGGCAGACGTCGGTAACGACCGCCAAGTCGTCGGTCCGCTCTTTGATTGCTCGCACGGCACGCTGCACGATGCCATCCGACGCATAAGCTCCACTCCCGCGCGCGTCCTTCGACGCCGGAATGCCGAAGAGGAGGACCGCGGCCACGCCCAGGGAGTTCAACCGGCTCGCTTCCTCGGCCGCTGCATCCACCGACAACTGCTCTACGCCCGGCATGGCGGTCACCGGAAACCGGCCGTCCGCGTGCGTCACAAACATCGGAGCTATCAAATCACTCGGCTCGACCGATGTCTCCCGCACCATAGACCTCAGTCGTTCGGTGCGTCGCATTCTGCGCCCGCGGTAGATCGGAAAACGTGGCATGCCTATCCTCGTTCCTGGACATCCGAATAGTACTCAAGGATCGCCTTCAGCAACCCCTCTACGGTGTACTCTCGGGCTTCGGCATCAACCCGGAGGCCCGCCGCTCGAGCCGCCCGCGCTGTGATGGGACCGATTGCGGCCACACTGGCTCTCCCCAATTCCGTCCCAGAAGTCTCGACGAAATGGTGAACCGTCGACGCCGCAGTGAACGTGACCATGTCCACCTCATCCGCCTCGATGGCCGCCTGCAGCCGAGCGATTCCATCCAGATCGGGTTTCGATTCGTAGGCTATCACCTCGTCGACTTGGGCGCCCGCGGCACCCAGCCGCTCCGGCAACACCCGCCTGGCGCCGGCGGCTCGTGGCAGCAAAATGCGTCGCCCCGCGAGACCGCCTACAGCGATGAGGGCGTCGGCCACGGCCTCCGCTACAAACTCCTCAGGCACGACCTCGGGGGAGACACCCCGCATCTTCAGCGTCTCGGCGGTTGCGGGACCGATGGCAGCCACTCTGGTCCCGCCGGGCATCCCCGGCCTGGACTGCAATTCCAGCTCGCGCCAGAACCTCTCCACGCCGTTTGCGCTGGTGAAGACGATCCAGTCGTACTCATCCAAGCCTTCCACCGCACGCTGCAGCGGCGCCGGATCCGCCGGGTCCGCTATCCTGATCGTCGGGCAACTCAGCGGCTCGGCGCCCAACTCGCGCAGCCCTTCCGCCAGTCGGCGCGCCTGCGCCAGTGGACGAGTCACCGCTATACGCCGTCTCTTGAGAGGCTCCGCCTCGTTCATTGCGCCTTCTGTCTGCCCATCAGCCTCGCTCTGCGGGCAACAACCGGGCCACGCTTGGCGGGGCCAATATGGGCTGCGCCCGCGAGTCCAGCAACCGACGGATCTCCGCAATCCTCAGCGGTAGAAGAAGATAGCAGGCCCGCTCGCGCTGTATTGCCCAGGCCGGGCAACGAACGCATATTTTGCCGTCTAGAAACAACCCAACTGCGATCTGCGGGCAATCCCGCTGGTGCTCGACACACCCAGGAAAAGGAGCAACGTGTATGGCCAGCTTCGTCAGCGCGAACCTCGATCATGAGCTTTCCGCCGGGTTCGTGGTCTTCAAGCTCGATGCGAAGCTCCGCTTCGCTCCCAGCGAGGTGGGTCACAAGTGGCTCTTCCAGATCGAGTTCATGGAGGAAGACCCTGTCTCCGATGACCGGCTCTCGCAATTCAAAAAGGCGGAGGGCTTCGGACAGGCTGATGATTCCATCATCCGGCACTACATCATACCCTCAAAGGAGGAGATCGAGATCTCCTTCAAGGAGGAGTTCCCGGCGCACCTAGTCGATACCGAGTGGGGGAAGGAGGAAGTCTACGCGAAGGTCCAGATCCTTCCCTTGGAAGCGCCGCCGGGTTTCGTATCCGCTCAGGCTCGAACGAACGTGACCCACGTCGACGTGTAGCTCCATGGCGGGATATGATGCTTAGGAACCTGGGACGGCTCGTCTCGGTACCATACGCAGATGGGTTCAGAAACCTACCGAGCACTCAGTTCGCCAGTGCAAGTCTACGGCCGAGGTTTTCACGCGCCAACTAACAGCGTGGTTGCCTCGGCCGTAATCGTGCTTCAGGCGATGTCCTGGGTACGGGAAGTGCCTACTCGCTGCCGGCCAACACACCTTTGCCCTTGCGTGCTTTTTGCACTCTCCCCGATTTGATGCACCGACTGCACACGCGAACGCGCTTCACCTCACCGTTCACTAAGATGCGAACCGGTTGGAGGTTCGGCAGCCAACGCCGTTTGGTCCTGTTGTTCGCGTGGCTGACGTTATTGCCCACAGCCGGGCCCTTCCCACACGAATAGCAAACCCGCGCCATTACACTACACTCCTCAATCTATTGGCAGCCCAAGTAGATCCTGCGCTACGACCCGGATCCTCCCGCTGAGCCCTGATCCT
>JBDHHL010000368.1:0-9323 GCA_039589375.1 Gemmatimonadota bacterium
GACCTCGATGCCCAGTTCTTCGGACATGTCGGAGGCGAAAGCCTCGGCGGCCGCAGGCTCGCTGTCGAAGGCGAAGACCTGCTCGATGGGGAGGACCAGCTTGAGGGCCCTGAGTTGAATCCGGCCCTGAACGCCGCAGCCGCAGATCGTCGCGACGCAGGAGTCCGGCCTGGCCAGGTACTTCGCCGCCACCGCGGTGGTCGCCCCGGTCCGGCTGAGCGTGATCTCGATGGAATCCATCAGGGCCAGCGGATAGCCGTGCTCTCCGTCGCAGAGGATGATCGTGCCCTGGATATTGGGCATGTCGAAGCGCGCTCTATTCTGGAAGAACCCGGCGTTCACCTTCACGCCGCAATAGGTGCGCTCTAAGTGCAGTCCTCCCCCCTTGATGTGGAACTCGCCGGTGGGAGCGTCGATGTGTAGTAGGCCAGGTTCGAGAGTCTTGCCCTCGGCGTAGAGTCTGAACGCGTCCTCGACGATCTCTACGTAGTCGTTCAGGCTCAACAGCGAAGTGATGTCCTGTCGGTTGAGGAGCAGCGTGCCGGGTGGCTTCATGTCGGTAATTCCTTGTAGCGTCGTATGCTTCGATGACTCAGGTGGCGTC
Source organism: Gemmatimonadota bacterium (assembly GCA_039589375.1). Lineage (GTDB taxonomy): Bacteria > Gemmatimonadota > Gemmatimonadetes > Palauibacterales > KS3-K002 > JASFMO01. The sequence continues at coordinate 605 of JBDHHL010000368.1, forward strand.
CTGTTCCGCTGCGACGAGATCGTCGAGCGTCTCTCTGCGGCGCACGATCCGGAAAGCGTCGCCGCGGACTATGACCTCTGCGGCACGGGGCCGCGAGTTGTAGTTAGAGCTCATGACGAAGCCGTAGGCGCCGGCGTAGCCCACGGCTAGAAGGTCGCCCTCGCTAAGCGGCGGCACCGAGCGCTCGCGCCCGAGGAAGTCTCCCGTCTCGCAGACGGGACCGACGATGTCCGCAACCGTCGAACCTTCGCGGCGGCGGACCGGCTCGATCGGATGGTAGGCGTCGTAGTAGCTGGGGCGGAGGAAATCGTTAGAGCCGGTATCGGTGATATAGTAGAGCTTGTCGCCCAGCCGCTTCGTGTACAGGACTCGGGCGAGGAGCACGCCCGCCGGGGCGACCAGCCAGCGGCCGGGCTCGAAGATGCACGTGACGTCCAGATCGGCCGCCACTTCGCCCAGCGGCCCGGCTAGCGTCGCCAGGTCGAACTGAGCGTCGCCATCGTGCTCGAGGCCGTAGCCGCCACCGATGTCGAAGTAGCGAAGGTGGATGCCATCTTCGCGGATGCGGCGGCCGAGGTCGGCGAGCCGCAGGATGGCCTCGCGGTAGGGGGCCGGGCTGAGGATCTGAGAGCCGATATGCGAGTCGATGCCCAGCGGCTCGACGTGCTCCAGGTCAGAGGCCAGAGCGTAGAGATCCGCCGCGTCCTCCAGAGCGACGCCGAACTTGGTGCGGTAATGGCCGGTCTGGGTATAGGCGTGCGTGTCGGGCTCAACGCCGGGGTTCACGCGCAGAGAGACCGGCGCCCGTTTGCCCACGGCACCGGCCACCTCGTTCACCCGACGCAGCTCGCCTTCCGACTCCACGTTGATCAACAGCACGCCGGCGTCCAGGGCGGCCTCGAGCTCGTCCACGCGCTTGCCCACGCCGCCGAATATGATGTCCGATCCCTCGAAGCCTGCCAGCCTGGCCCGGTACAGCTCGCCGGCAGACACCACGTCGACGCCGGCACCGAGGCTTCCGATCAGGCGGAGCAGGGTAAGGTTGTGGTTGGCCTTCACCGAATAGAAGACGCGGAAGTCGAGGCCCGAAACCGCGGCGGTGAAGGCGGCGTAGCGCTCGCGTATGGCCGTCTCGCTGTACACGTAGCACGGTGTGCCGACTTCGTCCGCTATACGCGGGAGCGGCACGTCCTCGCACCAGAGCACGCCGTCCCGCTCCTGGTAGGCGGTCCTCGCCGCCCCGGGGGTACCGCCGTTCACGAATTCAGCCAAGGAACGCATCTCATACTGTAGCGCAGCGCATCACTTGTATCGTTTTGATACAGGAGACTTACTCCATTCCACTTGAAGCTGATTCTGTGTCCGTCGGCGCCGTCCAGCCGGGCCCCCGGACCACTCGTCCGGGCTGCGCGCCCGTGTGCTCGCCGTCCTTCAGCACGTGCACGCCGTTGACGAACACGTGGACCATGCCTGTCGCCAGCTGGTGCGGCTGTCGGAAGGTGGCGTTGTCGCGAATCTCGTCGGGCTCGAAGGCGACCACGTCGGCGAAGTAGCCGACCTCGAGCTTGCCGCGGTCCTCGAGCCCCAAGTTCGAGGCGGGCTGCGAAGTCAGCTTGCGGACCGCCTCTTCCAGCGGGATGACGCCCTCGTCGCGCACGAACTTGCCTAGCAGCCGCGCGAAATTCCCGTAGCCACGCGGGTGCGGCTGCGAATTGAGGAACACACCCTCGGGAGCCATGGCCGCGCCGTCGGATCCGAAGCTGACCCAGGGAACGGCGATCTTAACGCGGATGTTGTCCTCGGACATGGTGAAGAAGACGCAGCCGACTCGGCTGTCGTCCTGAATGACCAGGTCCATCGCGGTCTCCTCGGGCGGCGTTCCTCGCATCTCCGCCACCTCGGCGAGGGTCTTGCCGGTCAGATAGCGGAGGGAGTCGTTGCGGAAACCGACCAGCATGATGTTCTCGGCCGAGCCGGCGCTGAGCCAGGTGTTGTCCCACTTGCCCTCGGGATCGTTCATCGCGCGCTTTACGCGCTCGCGGATCTCGGGATCCTTCAGTCGCTCGACCCACGCGTCGTGGCCGCCCTCCTGGACCCAGGGCGGCATGGTGGCGTTGAGGCCGGTGGAGCTGGCGTGATAGGTGTACATGTCGGCGGTGATGCGCAGCCCCTGATAGCGGGCGTATTCGACCCGCTCGATCACCTCTTCCAGCTTGGCCCAGTTGCGCCGGCCGGAGGACTTCAGGTGATAGATCTCGGCGGGAACGTTGGCCTCGCGGGCGATCGTGACCAGTTCGTCCAGCGCGTCGAGAATGTGGTTGGCCTCGTCGCGCATGTGCGAGATGTACATGCCGCCGTACTCGCCGGCGACGGCGGCCAGGGCGATCAGCTCGTCGGTGTCGGCGTAGAAGGCGGGCGTGTAGATGAGTGCCGACGAGACCCCCATCGCGCCCTCCTCCATCGCCTGGCGGACCAGGCCGCGCATCTGCTCCAGCTCGTCGGGCGTCGGCGCCCGGTCCTCGTAGCCGAGCACATAGACGCGGGCCGTAGTGGCGCCCATGAACGAGGCGACGTTGGGCGAAACGCCGCGCCCGACCAGCCAGCGCAGGTAGCCGTCGAGCGTGGTCCAGGCGACTTCGTACTTGATATCGGTCTGCCGCTCCTGCATGCGCTGCCGCATCTCATCGTTGAGCGGCCCCATGGAATTGCCTTCGCCCATGACCTCGAGCGTGACGCCCTGCACGATGTCGCTGAGGCCACGGCCGTCAGCGATCAGCGAGGTGTTGGCCCAGCTGAGCATGTTGATGAAGCCGGGGGCGACGGCAAGGCCGGTCGCGTCTATCTCGGAGCGGCCGCGGACGTCCGCGAGATCGCCGATGGCGGCGATGGTGTCGGCGTCGATGGCTACGTCGGCCACGACTCCGGGGCCGCCGCTTCCGTCGTAGAGCGTGCCATTACGGATGATCAGGTCGTGGTCGGGCGATGCGCACGCGGCGACTGCGGCTGCAAGTGCGGTGACGGCGTAACGTATCCAGCGGGACATTCTCTTGCCTCCGGCGCGAGAGGTGTTTGTAGACGTCCGGCGCCCTGCAGGCCGAACGTATCCGGTCGCTAATCCGGACAAGGCTCGGACAGCCCGCAATGCTGCAAGGCGATTCTGTCAGCTGTGACGAGGAAGAAAAGGCAGGTAGAACATGCTGTTTTTGCGGTGGCGCAGCAAGTGGGCTGGGTTGGGATGTTCATCGCGGGCGCGGGCGAGGGCGAGGGGGAGGACGGGGCGAAGACGAGGACGAGGAGCAGGGGGAAGGGGAAGGTGGCAGGGAGGCACAGCGGGTGGGCCGCGTCGCCGGCATTGGAAGGGGCCGGCGACGGCTGAGGGGTTCAGTTTCTACCGCGTAGCCGAAATCACCTCGCGGGTCCGTCGAGAGACCGCCAAATGTCAGGATCTTCGCTGCCCAGCACCCAGGCGGAGAAGCCGCGAAGGCCGTACTCATCGACGACGTCCAGCTTGGCGCTGAAGCTACGCGCGTCCTCGAGGAAGACCCACTCGAACACCCCCGCGTTGGAGAAGAAAGCGAAAGGAACCAGCTGGTCCTCGCTCCACAGAAGCCGGGCTCCGTGACGCTCGAGCAGCCCCACTGCTTCCGGGTGTGACATCGACCGGCTGTAGGAGCGGGCCCGCTCCGGCAGCAGATCCTCCTCCCAAGAGGTATACCAGTGCATCGACCACAATGGGATCCCCATCGAGAGCTTCTGCGCCGGAACATGCTCGAGGAAGTACTCGATCACCTCACGCACCCAGGGCACGCCCGCCGCGGGGCCGGGCGGCGTCCGGCGTGTGTGCTGGGAGTAGGACATGATCGAGATAAAGTCGCCGATCTCTCCCAAGGCCTGCAGGTCGTAGCCGGCGCGCCACTGCTCGAACAGCCAACCGTGGTAGGCAGTTGGGCCGGGATAGTCAGCCAGTCGGTGGACCACCGCTATGCTGATCTGGAAGCCCTCTCAAATGGAGGTTCTCGAAGTCGAATTGGATACCCGCGTAGCCGTGCTGGCGACACTCCTCTACCAGCGTCGCGACGGTTCGGGCGCGGGCGGCTTCGTCGGCGAGCAGGCCATGCAGCAGGTCCGCGTCGAATCCAGGGTTCACGATTAGGGGCATGACGGGCACGTCGTGCTCGCTGGCCAGCCGCAGTACGCGCGGGTCGACCTCGCCCCAGACGACGCCATCGGAATCGACCTTGTAGTTCTGGGGAGCGAGCACGGAGATCTGGTCGATGTGCTGCTCCAGGCTCTCGTAGCTGTTCAGGCGGTCCACGTGGTAGAAGAGCCGCTCGCCGCCCTTCTGGGCTGCCAGCGACCCTGGGTTCGCCAGGGCCAACGCGAGCGCGAGCGCCGCCAAACCGGCTGCGCGTAGAGCGGTATTGCCCACGGAGTCCATCGCCGAGCTCCTCTCGAATAGAGCGGAGCCGCGCAGTGGAATCCACGCGGCTCCGCGATTTGAGGTCTTCGATTTGCAGGCCCACTCGTCGGCCGCGGGTGTTCAGTCCTAGACTACCCAGGCTGAAAACCACCCGTGGCCGCATCGAGCGAACGAGTTCCAATCAGCATCCTGCCCCCGGATTGGATATACACTCCTGCCGCGGTAGCGGGAGCCAATCGTGCACCGGGGTCACGGTGATCGAGGTGCCCAGTCGTCGCGTATCCTCCCAGCGCAGGCCCTGCATGTAGAGCTCGTAGCGCCGCTCGTAGGCGATCTGAGCGAGCAGCTCGGCCTCGCTGTCCAACTGATCGGCCGGTATCTCGGGCAGCCCAGCGACGGGCTCGTCGAGCGGCGAGCTGAGCTGTGTGTGCACTTCGTTCACCAGGCCCGCGGCCAATCCGAACTGACTCAGCCGGGTGTAGGCCTCGGCTTTGACCAGCTTCATCTCGTCCGGCAAGTAGACCGGGTAGGGGTCCGAGTTGTTCGTGTACTTGTTCAGCGGCAGCAGCAGGGTGTCCGCCGGGTTCCCCGGATAGGGGTCGGCAGCCAAGTCCACCCAGTAACCGGGACGTAGGTCGCCCGGCTCAGCTCCATCGTCGAAGCTGGCCAGGGGCGCCACATAGATCAGACCAAAGGAGAGGTTTCGGATCGGGTTCACGTCCGGAGACGCATAGGTGAACGTCGAGAGTACGGTCAGGTCGACCCGGTCGGCCGCGTCGATCGCGTCCTGATACTCTCCCACCATCAGATAGAAGCGGGCGAGCATCGCGTCGACCGTGTTGCGCAGGTCGAAGCCCGTGCCGAGCACGCGGCTGCGGAACCCGGCGAGGTCGTCATCCGTGACGCCTCCCAGGTCGCTGCGCGCCGTTTCCAGCAAGTCCAACACTTCGGTCATGACGGCTTCGCGGGACTCTGGGAGCGGCCCCGGCTGGCTAACATCCAACGGGATTTCCTCGAAGATCTGGATCGCCATGCCGAGGGCCATGGCCTTGAACAGCCTGGCCAGCACCACGATCCCGGTCTCGGTCCCCGTGCTCAGACCGACGTTGGGCGCGTTCTCGATCAGGTTGTTCGCCGATTTGACCACCGAGTAGGTCGCCGCGAACGGGTTCTCGACGACGAGGTACGATGCATCGAGCCCGGCGGGGTCGTTGAAGAGGGTACGGTATGAGAGGAGGGAACGCGTATCCGTCCCCCACTCGTCGGTGCCGAGCGAGGACGGGAGGATCAAGTCGTCCACCGCCGATGCGTACTGGTCCTGCATTCCCACCGCCAGCGCGATGATCCCGTCGGCCGCGCTGAGTACTTCTTCTTCCGTGGGCGCGTTCGGGTTCTCCAAATCGAGGTCGCAGCCACCCACGGCGAGCAAGCCGAAGACGCCGAAGGCGACCAGGAACCGCATGGGTGCGAGGGCGGCGCTCTTTATCTCTGTGTCTCGAAAGGGTCTCATGATTACCCTCCCGTCAGTAGTTGTAGCTGACGCTGATGACGTAGCTGCGTGGAATCGGCGTCGTGCCGAAGTCCACCCCACGCGCCACCGATTGCGCCAGGAACATGTTGACCTCGGGATCGAGGCCCGAGTAATCGGTCCAGGTGATCAGGTTGCGACCGGCGAGGCGCAGATCGATGCTCTGGGCGCCGAGCCGCTTGACCCAATCCTGGTCGAAGCGGTACCTGAGCACGATCTCACGCAATTTGACGAAGCCTCCGTCCTCGACATACTCCTCGTAGTTGCCGATCCGGTCGCCGTTGAGCGTGTACTTAATAGGCAAGAGGTCGGGATCGGTCTTGCGCTCGATCTCGCGCTGGATTTCCTGTTCGACGACTTTGTCGGTGCCGAAGTACTCGGTGATGCGGCGACTGAAATTCGCCACGTCGGCTCCGAAGCGACTATCCAGCAGGAAGCTGAATTGCAGGTTCTGTCCGATGTCGAAGGTGTTGAGGAACTGGACGACCACGTCGGGATTGGGATCGCCGAGGATCTTTCGCAGCAGGTTGCCGTCCTCGTCCCTCGCTCGCCTCCCGAAACCTGTGGTGGAGTCGATGGCGATGCTCCCGTCGGCGTTGCGCTCGTAGTACGGGCCGTAAAAGACGCCCACGGGTTGACCTTCCATGACCTGGTTCAGGTAACCGAACTGTAGCGTGTCGCTAGCCGTGACCAGGCTCTCGACGTTCGACTTGTTGCCGAACATGGAGAGGCGAGTCCGCCAGGTGAAGCTGGGTCGATTGAAGTTGACCGTGTTCACCGCCAACTCCCAGCCCTTGTTGCTCACCTCGCCGACGTTCGTCAGCTGCTGTTGTGCGCCACTGCTGGGCGGCAGCGGCACCGGCAGCACGAGGTCCTTCGTATTTTGCCAGTAGTAGCTGAACTCGGTCACGAGGCGGTCGTTGAACATCCCGACGTCCAGTCCCATTTCGGTCTCCGTCTCGCGCTCGGGCTTGAGGTCGGGATTGCCGGCCGTGGTGCTGGAGATCAGGCCGGCTTTGCCGCTATACCCGACATCGACATAGTTCTCGAAGCGCGAGTAGATCTGGGGCGGCTGGCCGCCGGTCTCGCCGTAGGCGGCACGCAGGCGCATCGTGCTGAACAGGCCGCCGAGCCCGCCGTCGCGCCAGAACGGCTCCTGGTGGAGCAGATAGGAGGCGCCGAGTTTGGGGAACCACTGCCAGCGCTGGTCCTTACCGAAGGCGGACGAGGCTTCCAGGTTGACTCCGGCGGAGATGAAGAGCCGTTCGCTGAGGCCGAGCCGCTCCTCGAGGAAGCCGCCAACGGTGCGATATTCGGTGATCGCCTGCGATGCGAACTGGGTCGCGCCGGATACCAGGTCTTGCCCTGGTGGCAGGTCCTCCGCCGCCGCGCGGACGACCTCGTCCCTATCAGACGTGTAACGGAATCCGGCCGTACTGTTGAGACTGACGCTGGGGCTCAACTGGGCGAGGTAGTCGGCGACCAGGTCGTGATTGAATTGGCGGGACTGCAAGATCGGATTCTGGACGCTGCCGGCGAACCCGGGAGAGACCGAGAACGGCGGCTGGAAGTAGACGTTCGATTCACGGTAGTCGTCGATACCGAACAGGTAGCGGATCGACCCGTTCTCGAAGGCCTTGAGCCGCGCCTGGATGCTGCCGGCGAAACGCGTGACGCCCCGACCGGCGTTCCAGTTGTGGATGATGTCCAGCGGGTTCGGCCCGAGGATCGGCGTGTTCGGGTAGCGGCCGGTCTCGGGATTGAAGTACGGGTTGAAGCTGGTAGGGGCTCCAAACAGTACGTTGGTGAGCGTGCCCCGGGTCTGCTCGCCCTCGGGGACGAATTTCTGGGTGTTATCGATGAAGTTGCCGGTGGCGGTCAGATCCAACGCTTGTGAGAGGCGCTGGGTGAGGCTGGCGCGCACCGATGTTCGCTTGGCCTCCGTCGATCGCTGAGTGCCTTCCTCGTTGCGGTAGTTGCCGGAGACGAAATAGCTGGTTTCCTCGGTGCCGCCGGTGACGGAAACGTAGGTGTTGACGCCCACACCGGTGTGGAAGAGCGAGTCCTGGTAGTCGTACCGCTCGATCGGCTGGCCGACCGAGTCGGCGGGACCCCAAGTGACGTCGGCTCTACCGGCGTAGGGCGACAGGTTGAGCGCGTACTTCTCCGGCGTCGAGTTGATCAACATCTCGGCGCGCACGGTGATCCGCGGACGACCCTGGCGGCCCCGCTTGGTGAAGATCTGGATCACACCGTTGTTGGAGCGCGAGCCGTAGAGCGCCGCCGCGGCGGGTCCCTTCAGGACCTCGATCCGGTCGATGTCCTCGGGCGCCAGATCGCCGAGGGCGTTGGTCATCGCCGCTCCGCCGCGCGTGGCGTTCGAGGACAGCGAGATGAGACCCTGGGTGTTGTTGTCGATGATGACGCCATCGACTACGTAGAGCGGCTCAGCTCCACCCAGGATCGTGCTGGTGCCGCGCAGCCGGATACTCGTACCACCGCCCGGCTGACCGTTGTTCTCGCTGATCCAGGCGCCGGTGACCTTACCCTGGAGCGCCACGTCGATCGATGTCGCGCTGCCGGCCTCGCTGATGGCCTCCCCGGGAACGCTCTCGATCGTGTTACCGAGCATGCTGCGCTGCGCCTCGACGCCCGGTGCGGTGACGACGATCGCCTCCAGCTGTATCGCGGTCTCTACCAGGGAGACCGGGTCGACGGTTATGGTCAGGGCTTGTCCGAGTTCGATCTCGCGCGTCTCCTTCCGCCGACCG
>JBDHHL010000369.1:0-5186 GCA_039589375.1 Gemmatimonadota bacterium
AGGCGGTTCCGATCCTGCCCGTCATCGGCATCGAGTGGCGGCAGTGAGGAAGACGTAGAGCGCCGGCTCGCCCGGTAGCGCTAGTTCGAGGTCCGGCAGTACACCCCTCCGTCCGCCGTCAAACCGGCGATCATCACGTCCACGCCCTCAGGGTCACTCGAGGAACTCAGGTAGACCCCGGCGGAGTACGCCGGGAAATAGTGCGCAGGGTAGGATTCCAAGCTCTCTCGCACGAACGCGGCGATGCCCCTCATCGCGTTACAGACCATCGACAGGGGCTCGCCTTCGCCGTGACCGGTGAAGAACGAGAAGCTCAGCATGTCTCCTTCCAGCTTCACTTCGTGGCCTGCGAACAGGTCGCCGCCCTCGAGTTTCAGCGTTTCGACCTCGCTCGCGTAGTACTCCGCCGTCCGCCCGTCCGCCGGCGGATCTCTTCGAAAGCATGCCGCCGGTGAACCAGCGAGAGCTGAAGATGATCGGCCACGACGTACCCCGTGGTCTCGGAATCCACCCGCACCCGGTACCAGCGACCGGCGAAGTCGCTGACCTCCAGCTCGCGGCCGCGCTCCACATACCCGACGATCGAACAACCGGTGGACCGACAGCGGCGCACGTTCAGCCTGGCGGCCGTGACGACCATCGTGCCCGTACCCACCGGGCCGAGGCTCTCGACCGAGAGGGCGCCCGATTCCCTACCACCATCGTACAGCGCGCCCCGGCCGTCGTCGTCGATCTTTCCGAGGTCCACGGTGACGGTATCGCCCGGCTCGAATCCGCCCGCTGGCCTCAACACGATCATCGACGCGAGTTCCGGCGTCGCGACCACGCTACCCGGATCCACCGCTGCCTCGGGTCGTGGTTCGTTTTCCGGCGCACTCGAACAAGCCGTGACGGTAGCGATGATCGCGATCCAAGCTGCGGGTGCCTTTCGCATGTCCTTCCCTTCTGTGTCTAGTCAGCTCCTGAACCCTGTGGCGTGACCGATGTTGCGAAGTCAACCTAGTCAAGCACGCTCCCCACGGTTTGTCCAGTCACGATGCGCTCTCGGCCCCGCGAGGACCAGGGACGCCGCGATCACGCCCAGCACGAAGCACGACAGCCACAACCCCGTCGGACTAACCGAGAAGAACGCCGTGCCCAGCGTCGGCCCCAACACGAATGCGGCTCCGAAAGTCAGTCCCCACGCGCCCTGGTAGCGACCGCGCATGTCGTCCGGCGCCACGTCTGCCACGTAGGCGGCCGCCACCGGCATGTACGTGATCTCGCCAAGGGTCCAGATCAAGACTACCAAAGCCAGCAGAGGAAGCGTTCCGGCGAACGCGGTCAGCGCGTATCCCGTGCCCAGAAGCAGAAAGCCCACCGCCATCACCGGCCGCGGTCGCAGGCGCTGCGTCACCGACGCGATCGGCAACTCGAGGAAGACGATCAGCAGTCCGTTCAGCGAGATGAGCGAGCCGTAGGCGGCGCTGGAAAAACGCGAACTGACCTGGAGCGCGAAGCTCGAGAAGGCCTGGACCAGCACCAGCGCGCCCACGAGCGAGGCCGAAAGAAAGAGCACGAAGCTCCTGTCCCCCAGCACAACCCTAACCCAGCTCGCTTCGCTTCCCTTACGCGCCGCCCTCTCTCCCCCCGGCAGCGCGAAGAGGGCCAACAGCCCAAATGCGGCCGACGTCACCGCATCGCCGACGAACAGCAGCAGAAAAGAGCGCTCGGCCAGGAAGCCGCCGACCGCCGGCCCCGCCGCGAACCCCAGGTTCACCGCCAGCCGATTCATCGCGAACGCCGGGACCCGCTGGCCGGTCGGGGTCAGATCGGCCAGCAAAGCCGACGCCGCCGGCCGGTACATCTCAGAGGCGAAACCGACGAGCCCCGCCAGTGGGACGATCGCCCAAAGGTCGTGCGCCTGCGACAGGCCCAGCATCACGGCCGCCGACGAGAACATGGAGATCGCGATCGTGTTACGGCGCCCCAACCCATCCGCCAGATATCCACCCACCGGCGCCGACACCAGCGCCCCGAGTCCGTACGCGGCTAATGCGATTCCGGCCTGAGCGGCGGAGAAGCCTTCTCGCACCAGGTAGACCGCCAGAAAGACGATGACGAAGCTGCCGAATTTGCTGATGAACGTCCCAGCATAGAGCAGCCACGCGACTCGTGGCAGCTCCCTGATGCCCCTGGGCAATGTGGGACGGTTCAAACCCACGACGACCCTCGTCTCAATTGAACGGCCCGGGCGCTCTCGACCGAGTACCCGGGCCTGCTATTTGGCGCGACGACGGCGAGGTCCCGGACTAGCCCTCCAAGTCCTCGAATTCGTCACGTACCAGCGTGAGTATCGCCGCCTGCGGCACTACGAGATAATCCTTCCCCTCGAACGTGATCTCGACCGCGGCGCGGCGGAAGAAGAGCGCATAGTCTCCAACCTCAGCCTGGATAGGAAGGTAGCGCGGCTCGCCTCCGCTGATCTGCCAAGGCTCTCCGTCCAGCTCCGTCGGAGCCGAGATCGGAGTGCCCGGACCGGTCGCGACAACCGTTCCGCCCTGTACTTCCTTCTTGTCGACCGCGGTCGGAGGCAAATAGAGGCCGACCCTCGTCCGCTCTTCACCTTCCTCGGGCGTGATGAGCACCCGGTCTCCTACAACAAGCAGCCGCTTCCTGATATCAGCCATCTCAGCACTCGCTTCAAGCGTATCCACTCCTAACATTGCATCCCGCGCTGCCCGCGCAAGCACTGCCAACCTCCTCCATCGTCTTCGTCCAACACTGTCCCAAACCCACCACCCGGCCTCGCCCTCGTCCTCGCCCGCGAGAGAATGGCGATGGTGATGGCGATGGAGTAAGTCGCGGGAGTATGCCACAGAGCCTACTTTCGCCGCTGCTGTCAGCCGCCCTCTACGTCAAGGCCTTCGACACCCAGGAACTCACGTGCCAGAGCCTTCACACAGCGATTCCCCGGAACGACGCGGTAAAACGCGGGAACAGAACCCGCACTCGGACTGCCCAAGAAATCGAGCGCATCGGGACAACGCCGCTGGACCGTCGCTATCTCTGCCGCGATCGGAGCCGTCAGGTTGCCAAGCCCGATCACACTGACGCTGTCCTCGATGATTCGCCGCATCAGAAACTCGCCTGGCGATCGAAAGGCCGTCGGAGCCGCCTGGTTCTCCGCCGGTTCCGAAGCCACTCCCCTGCGCCCTGTGTAAAGAAATAGTCCGGCCGGAAAATCGACCAGCATTATGTCCTCGGGGCTCGTGTTCTCAAGGGTCCACCGCGACAGGATCGAGAGATACCGGGTATTGGTTGCAAGGTAGTACGAAGCGTACGTGACGCCCGTCTCCGCCACCGGATCTTCACCGCTGAACGCATAGCGCCGGATGGAGAATTGGCGCTCCGCGATCACCATGGCCAAGACGGCGAGCGCGGCGAGAGCCGTGCGGCCCGAGAGGAACCGCCAGCGCTGCGTCGCCCGGGCGATCGCAGCTGCCATCAACAGGCCCGCGAACGGAAGGATCGGCATGAGAAAACGGTCCTGGGGAAACGGCCACACCATCACTAAAGCGGCAGACGCCGCCGTCGTCAGAGCGAGCGCCGGGTGCCGCTTCACGAGAACGACACCACCGGCAACGGACAGAAGCAGGAAGACGCCACCAAGCAGAGCACCTACCACCCACGACCCGCTCAAGTTGAGTGGCATGATCCTCCAGTACTCCTCCCAATTCCAACCCGCGGCCGATGCGAAGAACCTCAACACCTCGATGGGCTGGTCCCACGGGATCCAGGCAAGGTACGGCACTTCGTCGGGGTGCGTTGACACCGGCCCGCGCGCTGCCAGCCGGCTCTGCAACCAGAACCACCCGGAGACCGGCGCGAGGGCGGAGACGCTGAAGATGCCCAACACACGCCAGCTTGCCCGCCGCACGATCAACGCCAGTGCGAAGGCCGGAATGAGCACCACGGCCTGGACGCGAATCAGCGTGACGGCCGCCATGAGTAGCCCCAGCGCCAGACCTAGACCGACCGACTTGTTTCCGGGCCCCGCGTCCTCGATCCGGTAGTGCAGGACCAACGCGGCCGCCCACGCGAGCACGAAATAGGGCTCGCTGATAGCAAGGTTGAAGTACTGGATCGAGCTATCGAGGAAGAACGGCAAAATCGCGAACGCCAGCGTCAGGGGAACGCTCAAGCCCATCCGCGCTCTGCCGATCCACCAGATGAGACCTGCGGCTATGCCGCACACTACGAGGTCGAGCGTTGCGGCCATTACCTCGACTCTCGCGAGAGTACCGCCCAACCACCAGAAGAGTGCGTAGATCGCCGGCAGCCCCGGGGGATACTTCATCTGGATGGGAGCGCCCACCATGTATATGGAACGGTAACCCTCGTGCGATGCCAGCGCCTTGCCCAGCGAGATGTAGATGGCGTCGTCGCGAAAGGCACCGATCGCCACCATAGGCGACATGCGAAGCGCCCAGTAGGCGAGCACGAGCCCGACCCCTACGATCACGGCTTCGCCGACCGGCCGGCTCAGGTGATTCCTCAGTCGTGTCACAACCCGGTCGATTCTTGTTTCCTCGGATGGCGACGCCGGCTCTGTCACGTTCACTCTTCCCTGTTCATGTTCGTGGCTGGCACCGAATATCGCGGTGTCGCTGTCGGTCAGAAAGTGCCTGGCCAATTGTGCGTTGGGACCCGGGTCCTGCATCTTGGAGGCGACTTCTGACCCCTCGCGGCCTGAGAGGTTGACCGACGTTTCAAACGGTAGACTGCATATGAGCGAGCATAGACATCACGCGATCCAGGACTACTACCCGGACGATGTCGCCCATTGCTATGGATGCGGGCGGCTGAACGAGTACGGTCACCAGTTGAAGAGCTATTGGGAGGGCGACGAAACCGTCACACGGTTCATCCCGCGGCCGTACCACACAGCCATTCCGGGCTACGTCTACGGGGGGCTCATCGCGTCGCTCATCGATTGTCACGGTACCGGCACGGCCGCGGCAGCGGCCGCGCGCGCTATCGGCACGAAGCTGGACGCGGACTCGGTTCCGCCAATGCACGCGCCGCGCTACGTCACAGCCTCGCTGAAAGTCGACTATTTGCGCCCAACGCCCCTCGGGCCGGAGCTAGAGGTACGCGGCAGCGTGAAAGAGGCGAGCGAGCGGAAGGTCGTGGTCGAGGCGACA
>JBDHHL010000370.1:0-4868 GCA_039589375.1 Gemmatimonadota bacterium
CGCGACACTAGCTGTCGACGTAGAGATGTTAAGAACGATGAGCGGAGGGGAGTACCACACCTGCGGCTTGACGAGCAGCGGGCACGCCTACTGCTGGGGGCTAAACTCTGAAGGCGAGCTTGGCGACGGCACGACGACCTTTAGCTTGACGCCGGTCGCGGTCTCGGGTGGGCATACCTTCGTCGCCCTGGAGCTGGGGCAAACCCACAGCTGCGGCGTGACAATCAACGGGCACGCCCACTGCTGGGGACGTAATTGGGAAAGTCAGCTTGGCGATGGCACGACGACCAACCGCTCGGTTCCAGTGACGGTCTCGGGTGGACTCGCGTTCGTCACAGTGAGCTTGGGGGTGGCACACAGTTGCGGCGTGACGACCGATGGGCACGCCTACTGCTGGGGAGCCAACTGGTACGGCCAGCTTGGCGACGGCACGACGACCAACCGCTCGACGCCGGTCGCGGTCTCAGGTGGGCTCACGTTCAACACGGTGAGCTCGGGGCGGTACCATAGCTGCGGCTTGACGAGCACTGGGAGCGCCTACTGCTGGGGGTACAACGTTGCTGGCCAGCTTGGCGATGGCACGACGACCGACCGCTTGACCCCGGTGGCGGTCTCGGGTGGGGTTACCTTCGCTGCGGTGAGCGCAGGGGGGGGCCACAGCTGTGGCTTGACGAGTAGCGGCGACGCCTACTGTTGGGGGTACAACAAATACGGGCAGCTTAGCGACGGCACGACTACCGACCGCTCGACCCCGGCACCGGTCTTGGGTGGGCTCGCCCTGGACGCGGTGAGCTTGGGGCGTCACCACAGCTGCGGTGTGACCAGCAGCGGGAGCGCCTACTGCTGGGGACGCAATTTCGAAGGCCAGCTTGGCGATGGCACGACAACCAGCCGCTCGACCCCCGTGGCGGTCTTGGGTGGGCTTGGCTTCACTGCGCTGGGCTTGGGAGGGTTCCACACCTGCGGTGTGACCAGCAGCGGGGACGCCTACTGCTGGGGAGAAAACATGGTCGGCCAGCTCGGCGATGGCACGACGAGTTCCAGTTACATACCGGTGCGCGTATCATTCCCTTGACGCGCGTGCAATAGAGTAGCGTCCGGCCCCGCGCCGGGCGGTGTTGTTGTTGACGGTCCTCCAGCACGTCCCCACGTTAGCGGAGGTCCAGCTCCTAGGTCGCTATGCCTACGCTCGAGCGCACCTGTTCTTCCTGCCACACGCCGCTGCCGGAGGAGGCACGCTTCTGCCTCCGCTGTGGCGCCCCAACGCCGACTGACACGCACGAGGCGGTGGCACCAGGTCCCCCCGAAGACGCTGAGCTCCAGCTGCTGAAGGAAGCCCTCGCCGATCGGTACGCTGTCGAGTCCGTCCTGGGCTTTGGCGGGATGGCCAGGGTCTACCTCGCGGAGGACCTGAAGCACCGGCGCAAGGTGGCGGTGAAGGTGCTGCGGTCGGAGTTGGCTGCGGCACTCGGGGCTGAACGCTTCCTGCGCGAGATCGAGATCGCAGCCCGGCTGCAGCATCCTCACATCCTCATGCTCATCGACTCGGGCGAGGCGGACGGCTTCCTGTACTACGTCATGCCCTACGTGGAGGGCGAGTCACTGCGCGAGAGGTTGGCGCGGGACGCCGAGCTGCCGGTGCCCGAGGCTGTGCGGATTCTACGTGACGTGGCCGATGCCCTGGCCCACGCCCACGCCCACGACGTCGTACACCGCGACATCAAGCCGGACAACGTCATGCTCTCCGGTCGGCATGCCCTGGTCACGGATTTCGGGGTCGCCAAGGCGGTAAGCCACGCAGGCCATGAGACCCTGACCACAGCAGGCATCTCGGTGGGCACCCCGACCTACATGGCTCCCGAGCAGGCCACGGCCGATCCGAACATCGACCACCGGGCCGACATCTACGCGCTCGGGGTACTCGGCTACGAGCTCCTGGCCGGTGAGCCGCCCATCACGGGGGAGAACGCACAAGCGGTGCTTTCCGCCCACGTCTTGGAGCGACCCCGACCGCTTACGGAGCTTCGCCCCAACGTGCCGGTGCGGCTGTCGCAGGCGATCATGCGCTGCCTCGAAAAGAAGGCGGCTGATCGGTGGCAGAGTGCGGAGGAATTGTTGCCGCAGTTGGAAGCGTTGGTGACACCGAGCGGGGACGTCACGCCCACTGGCAGGATGCCCGTTAACCGCGTTGCGAAACGCAGGTGGATGATGGCTGGAGCGGCAGCCGCTGTCGCTGTGGTGATTGCCGTGATCGCGGTGGTGGCAGGCATCCCTCGTGGCAGCGGAGCGAGACTCGACCCGAACCACGTCGTGGTTGCCCCCTTCCGCAATGCCACCGGTGATCCGTCACTCGATCAGCTCGGTGAGCGCGTGGGTCATTGGGTCACACAAGGCATCCAGCAGGCAGCCATCGCGGTGACGCCGTGGGATCAGGCGCTGCAATCGTGGCAGTATGTCCAAACCGAGGCAGAAGCTGGTCGCGTTCGTGATCCGGTGCGTGCCTTGGCAGAAGAGACGGGAGCCGGAGTTGTGGTCTCGGGTGCTGTCTACGCCGTCGGGGGCGATAGCCTCGAGGTGCAGGTGAACGTGACGGATGCGACGCGGGGGAGGCTACTGGGTGCGCTCGATCCGCTGCGAGCGTCACGGGCATCGGAGAGCGAGGTCATTAGAAACGCGCAACAGCGGGTGATGGTGTTTCTTGCCTCGAGGTTTGAAGAAGCGTTCCAAGGCTACGTCCCACCCGAAGTGATGGATGCGGCCCCCACGTTTGAGGCGTATGAAGCGTTCGAAGAAGGGTTCAGGATCTCCCACGGGCGCGACTGGGAGGAGGCCATTCCGTACTTCCGTAGCGCGTTCGAGTCAGACTCAACGTGGGCGCTCCCTCTCCTCAAAATGTGGTCCGTGCTGGTAAACCTTGGCAGAGTCGCTGAGCGAGATTCTGTGGTGACGGTGTTGGAGGGACTGTGGAACAGACTGACGCCGTATGAACGTGCGGTGGTGCAGTCCATGCGAGCGCTGACCGACGGTGACCGCGAGCAGCAGGTGGTGCACCTGCGTCGAGCCGTGGAACTGGCACCGCGATCTCCGTCTGTTAACAACCTTGCCTGGAGCCTGAGCCACACAAACCGGCCTCGCGAAGCCCGAGACGTGCTCTTGACCGTCGACCCCGAACGTGGCTCGTGGCGGACTTGGGCGATCTATTGGCGCAATCTGACCACTGCACTCCTCATGCTGGGCGAATACGAGCAGGTACTTGAGGCGGCTCAGCGCTGTCGCCACCTGCATCCCCAATACGTCTGGTGTCCGTCCGACCAGGCCAACGCGTTGGCTTCCTTGGGACGTGTACAGGAACTTGCCGATGTGCTGGATGAACTCGAGGCGATGCCTGACGTGTCACGTTGGCCTGGGGCTCTGGTATTCAACCTTGACTATCTGCGCTATCACGGTCGGCTCGATGTCGCGAAGGACGTTGCCGACAGAGCCATAAGGTGGTTCGAGGCACGCCCACCAAACGAGGCGACGACACTTGTCCACCGGCATCACTACGGACGAGCGCTGTTCTTTGCCGGGCGACTTGAGGAGGCCCAGAGAGTCTTCGACGGGATTGTCGATGACTTCCCCGACAATACCTACAACCGGGCGCACCGTGCCTTCGTCGCGGCGATGCGCGGTGACACGGCCCAAGCGCTGAGCGACGCGGATTGGCTCGAGCGGCACGCGGAGACACTCGATGAGGGTCGGGCCAAGTACCAAGCGCGTTGGTGGTATCGTGGAATCATCTACGGGGCACTTGGAGACCGGGAACGGTTCATGGACCTGTTCCGCCAGTACGAGCCGCACTGGATCCACAACGCATGGTGGCACGTTTGGGTGTTGTTTGAGCCCATGCGGGGCTACCCGCCGTTCGAAGAGTTGATAATGCCGAAGGGGTAGGCGCGACGAGGTGTGAAGGAAGTCAGCCCCGAGCGTCCCAGCGGCGTTCGGGGCTTTTCCCGCCCGGCCCCGCGCCGGGCGCTAACAAGGCGAGAGAAGCGGTGGTCTACCACGGCCTACCGAGCGCCGGCGGGTCACCCCTCAGTTCGCGAATGGCCGCACTCGCGTTCAAGATTTAGCGCGGAGACGGGTGCTGGGCTGGCCAGGTGCATCGGTGACCCACAGATGCTCACATCGTCCTGCCGGGCCCTGATCGCGAAGTCGGAGGTCCAGATGAATCACAGCGAGGTCCGATTCGCGCTCCTTTCGAGCCTGTTCATCGGGTGTGCGGGGAGCGCTTGGTACTTGAATCCCTGGTGTTGCGTTGATGGTTCGGCGTTGCAGCCGTGGACTTCGACGTCGGAGGGTGCCAAGTGTATCGGCCCCCACGCTGGTTATGACGCGGCTGGCAACGACATATATGACGAAGACCCTGAGTGGTGCCGCGTCTGGCGCTTCCCGGGCAGTTCATCTGGACCGGGACACGTTCCGACTGGCCCACCCTACCGCGTAGAGGTTGGCGATAGCCTCCAGCGCCTCTTCTTTGTGAGGGCCCGGAACGACCCAGACAGCCTTATCGGTTGGGCGGGATCGTGCTCCGGAGAACAGGTTCGCGTGAGTGTCCCTTGGGCGCAGGTTCAGCGGATCTGGTTCATCCCGGGTCCCAGCAGCGACGTGTGGTCTGGAAACCCCCGCAAGGACCTAAAGTGCGTTGAGGCAGAGACGGGGCTCTGTTGTGACGTCCCGGAGGGCGAGGAGGGATACCAAGGGGACGAGGACTGAGAACACCGGGCGCTGGTGTTTCCGGCCCACCAATCCCGACCAACACTCCCCTTGTTTGCCCAGAGCATGGGGAGAAGGTTCGTCCCAATCACCCCCAGGAGGTCGTCATGGCC
>JBDHHL010000371.1:0-4834 GCA_039589375.1 Gemmatimonadota bacterium
GCGCGTGATCTGGCGGATGCACGCATCGTTGGGAGGGCCGTGGCCGCCGGTTCGCGCCTCTACGTAGTAGCTGTTGGGCAGGGTCTCCGCCGCCAAGCGACCCCACTCCGGCGGCGTGACCGGATCGAAGCTGCCGGTGAGGATCAGCGTAGGGATCTCGCTCGCCACCGCCGCGAGCTCGGCCGGTGATGCGCGGTAGTTGTGCCAGGCGTCGCAGTCCTCGAGCAGCGCGCGGAACAGGTCGCCGTATGCGGCCAGTCGCGGCGCGCGCTGGGCATCGGCCGCCACCGCTTCCGGCGTCAGGTAGGGCGCCCGCTCGTAGCACTCCACTGACAAGTAAAGGCCTCGGCTCAGCCCCGGTGGTCCCCGCTCGGCAAGAACGTCGAGCAGCGCACGAAGTACGTAGCGGTTTCGCGCCTCGAATACTCGGATCAAGAGTGGCACCAGCGGGATCCTGGAGGCCCCGTATAGCGCTTCCCAGATCGCCGCCGCCGCCGCATCGCCGTCGAACGTAACTTGGCCGGTGGGGAAAACCACTGACTGCGGCATGGCGATGACCAGTGGGTACCGCTCGAGATCGTCCAGCATGGCGTAGAAGCGTCGCTCGAGATCGGGGTAGTCGGCGGCGCAACCGGGGTCCGCGGCGCAAGCGTCGAAGAGGTGGCTGATCGCGCGATCGTAATTGGTCAGCCGCTGTTCCGGAGCGTTGGGCGGGATGACGGCCTCGAGGATCACGCTGCGGATCCCCTGCGGCGCGTCGCGCATCGTTACCAGGGTGAGGCGGGTTCCGTACGAGGCGCCGTAAAGGTTCCACTGCTCGTAGCCCAACGCGACGCGCAGGTCGGCCAGGTCGCGCGCGGTGATCGTGCTGTGATAGGCCGCGAGGTCTACACCGGAAGCGATCATTCGGTCTCGACATTCGGCCATCGCCTGCCGCGACCGATGCCGCCTTTCCGCTTCCGGCAGCGCCTCGAACGAGAGTCTGTAGAGCGCCGCGCTGAGCTCCGGGCAGAACTCGGGCTCGGAGTAGCCGGTGCCGCGCACGTCGAGGAACACCAGGTCACGCTCGGCGCGCAGCTCACGCCAGAGCCGGCCGGCCAGCCGCGACCGCAGCCCGCTCAGGCTCGGGCCGCCGGGGCCGCCGGTCAGGAATACCACCGGGTCGGGCTTCGGAGACCCGCTGGTGCTTCGAGCCACCGAGACGGCTACGCGAAGCGTTTGGTGACCTTCGGCATCGCGACGTTCCGGAACGATCAGGTAGCCGCACTCGATCCGCTCGTGCTCCAGCCACGCGCCGCCAGGGAACGGGCACTCGGCGATCTCGAAACGTGGCGGCGATTGCTGTGCCCGAGCGGGACCCGATGCGGCGCCGGCAGCGATCAGGGCCAAGCCGATGGCGGCGGCCAAAAATCGAGCCCAGTAGAGCATCGGCATAGTGTCTCGGGTCTGGCGTTGAGAGCCGACGCCCAGTAGGGAAGCGTCGCACCAAACAAGCCTAGCCAGGTCATCCCCGCAGGCGATAGTCCGGGCGCAGCCGAAGCTCTGCCGGTGTCGCGTCTGCGCCACGGTCGAGCCTTCGTAGTGCGTTTCATCCCGGGCTTATCACTGGTTCTGGTGATGCTGCTGGTTGGCGCACGCCTTTCTGGACATGGGCTTGACGACGAAGACCGCTGAGGCGCTGGCGGGGTAAGTAGGTCCGAGCCGGAGGTTCAACGCCATGAGACGCGCCGCCCTGCTAGCGATGGCTACCCTCGTTCTCGCCACCTGTGAGGATGCCACCCAACCGGAGTTGACGGCGCCAGGCCGGTCGCCCCGTCTCGCGACGCTCCCTTGAACGTACCGGTCACTCGCTTTCTTGGATGGAGCCGAGCACGGCCTCAAATCTTCTTGACCTTGGAGGGTCCCTTCTTTTTGCTTTTTTCCTTCTTCTGCTCTTCCAACTCTCTGATCTTGTCCCGCAGTTTGGGGGGCAATCCGGCTTCGCCAAGCATCCGTTCCATTAGCGTCTGCGGGTCCAACTCACCGGGATCCTCGCCTGTCTCCAGTGTACGCTTGATGCGGTCGGAATTGAGATCGATGCTGGGTAGGAAGTTGTGAATCATCCGACCGAACTGCTTTTGGGTGAGCGTGCCGTCCATCACCCAGACGTCTGCGTAGGCCACGATCTCCCCATCGCTGGGGTCGCGGGCGAACTTCACGAGCCGGAGGCTGTAATTCAGCTCGCCCAGCACCTCGAGTACTTCCTTCAAGTTGGGGTGATCAGCCGGGCAATGCAGATAGCCGATCGTGCGAAACTGAACGAACTGGCCTTGCACCTCCAGCAAGATGATAAACTGATAGGTTCCGTTGAGCCCGGATGCTCCAAGCATTAGAGCATCGCGCGTGGGATCGACGAAGTACCTGAAATCTTCACCCTCAACCAGCTTCTGAAGCTCCTTCATGGTCAAAGCCATTGTGCTCCACTCCCTGTCTTACGCTACCTTGATCACCAGCGTGTCATTTCGTCGTTCGCGCTTGGCGAGGCCCGTCAAGTCCGGGGCTGCCGGCGCGTCCGTCTCCAACACCTCGAGCCGTATCTTGCTGACTCCTTTGAGTTCACCCTGGGCATCAGCGACGCTCAGATGCTCAACAATGCGATTGCGCAAAATCGATGTCAGATGTCGCACACCGAAGCGGGGTTGCCATTGGGCGGCGAGGTGATCGGGAAGCTTGTCTTCCCACTCAAGCTCGTAGCCTCGCACATCGGCGGTATCGCGCAGCCGGTCGAGCTGCTTTTGGATGATGAGCCGAATCGAATCCGTTCCCAGGCCTTCGAAGATGAAATAGTGGCCGATGCGCCCCAGAAACTCCTCGCCCAGCCCGAGTGCGCGGATCTCGCTCTTCATGATCTCTAGGTCAGCGCGCGGCGTTGCGCTTGCAGCTGCGTCGCCCTGCTCGAACCCGATCGCCTTGCTGTCGTAAACGCATCCGGCGTTGGTCGTGAAGATGATGAAGGAGCGGCGAAAATCGAGAACGTTCCCGTCGCGATCTTCGACGCGACCGTCGTCTATGATCTGCAGCAGCAGCTTGCCCACTCCCGGATCCGCCTTCTCGATCTCGTCGAACAGGACTATGCTTTCAGGCTTGTCACGGACACGCGACAGCACACCACCTTGACCGCGTACGTAGCCGAGGAAGCCGCGCGGGACGCCGAGCAGGGTGCTGAGAGCGCCGCGCGGGTCATGGCCCGAGCCTTGGAGCGTGTTGCAGTCGACGCGAACGAGCGATTCCTGCCCGCCACCGAGAATCTTGCTCAGCAGCACCGCGGTCTCGGTCTTGCCGACACCCGTGGGGCCGGCGAAGAAGAACACGCCCCGAGGCACGGATTTCTTGCCCCAGCCGCCGAGCCCCGAGACGAAAGCGCGGGCGATCCCGGTCAGGGCCTTGTCCTGGCCGATGATCTTCTCGCGGAGTTGTGCGAAGAGTTCCTCTTCCGTAATCCGTTCCTCGCGCACGATGCTGTGACCGATAATGTCCTCCAAAGCTTGCCAGAGCACATCTTCGTTCAGGGCCTCGGGCGGCGCCTCCATCGTGACGCAGAGCGCGCAGGCCTCATCGAGGAGTTGGATGGACTTATCGGGCTGGAAGCGGCTCGGCAGGTACTGCTCGGTGAGGTCGATGGCCCGCTGCAGCATCTCGTCCGGCAGACGCAGGCCGTCGTAGAAGTCTTCGACCTTTGGCCGGCGAGCCTTGAGGATTTGCAGCGTCGCCTTCGCGGAAGGGGGCTCTAGCCGTATGACACTGAAGCGTCGTGTCAGCGCGCCGTCGGGCTCGATGTAGTGCCGATACTCGGCGGTCGTTGTGCAACCGATGCACGAGATCTCGCCGAGACCCAGCGCGGCCTTGAAGGCTTCGTTGGCGTCGGTGAACGGCCCCCGTTCGTGCATCCCGCTCTGCAGCAGCGAATGGATCTCGTCGACGAACAGAATGATCTTCGGGTGGGCGCGCAGCACCTTGATCAGCGAACTCACCCGCTCGTCGTAAAGGCCGACTATGCCGGCGCCCGAGCGAAGGAAGGAGGGCGACAACTCGAAGATGTCGTAGTCGCGCACCCGCGCGGGGAGGGACTTGTCTCCACGCACCAGCAGCCGGGCGAGCTCGTAGACCAGCGCCGATTTTCCGGTGCCCGGATAGCCGATGACGATGGCGTTGCGACGTTTCCGTCGGCAGAGCGTCTTGATCAGAGACTTCAGCGGCCTCTCCATCTCGACGACGCCCTTGTGAGGCGGCTCGCTCAGCGTGAGCATGCGTCCGTACGAAGCCACCGCCTCGATCGCCTCCTGACGCTCACGGGAGTCGCGCCACTCGGAGGTGAATCCCTCGGCTTCCTCCGGTTCGCCGGGCCCGTCGAGGGACGCCAGGATGGCCGAGACCATCATTTCGTCGACGCCCCCCGATATGAGGAACTCGCGTCCCGGATCGCTCTCGACCAGCGCACGGAACAGCTCCACGGACCCGATAGTCCCTTCGCTATCGGCGAGTCTGCCCAGCACCGGTTGGAT
The DNA here is from genome assembly GCA_039589375.1 of Gemmatimonadota bacterium. Taxonomy (GTDB): domain Bacteria; phylum Gemmatimonadota; class Gemmatimonadetes; order Palauibacterales; family KS3-K002; genus JASFMO01. The sequence continues at coordinate 4,542 of JBDHHL010000371.1, forward strand.
GGATTCCGCTACCGTTGTTTCAGCGGGCGTCTTCTTCCGCTTCTCCCTCGGCGGCTCGAGGCAGTCAGCCAGGTCGGGGAACCGCTGCTTCAGACGCGAGCTGTGATACAAGGCCGCCAGCAACAGCCCAGCCTCGAGCTCGGCGTCCTTGGGCAGAGCCCGCTTGGCGAGATCGACGGCCGCCTGCGATTCGGCATCCAGGTTCACTGCCACTTCTCCTGGTAGGGTTGAAGTGCGGTGAGCAGGCCCTCGGCCAGCGCCTCGGGTCGGAGAGTTGTCATCGGGATCTTTTC
>JBDHHL010000372.1:0-4831 GCA_039589375.1 Gemmatimonadota bacterium
ACTGCGTGAGCGATGAGGGTGTCGCCTTCATCGGGTACTGGGCCCGGATGCAGTGGGGACTACTCAAGGTCCCGTACGCGGCGACCCTCTACAAACCCCTCCGTGACGCCACGCGCGAGCGGTACAGCATACGGCCGAGCGCCGCTCCGACTATTCAGGACGACGAGCTCCGCTGGGACTGCAGACGCCTCGGCATCGGAGCGGTATGGACCGCCCGCGCCCCTGCTGTTCATCGTACGCTGCTCGAGACGGCCGAGGGCTCGATCACGTGGCACTGCCACCTTCCGTGCGCCCTGGCGCGTGTCAACCTCGCCGGGACAGGCCGGTTCTCGGGTTTGGGATACGCCGAGCAACTCACCATGTCGGCTAAGCCGTGGCGGCTGCCGTTCGAAGAGTTGCGCTGGGGCCGCTGTCTATCCGCGGAAGATACAGTGACATGGATCGAGTGGCGCGGTCGGGAATCGCGGCAGTGGGTATTTCACAACGGTCAGGAGCTACGAGGCGCGACCATCGGTGCGGGACGCATCGAGTTGCTGAGCGATGCCGGCGTCGTCGAGTTGCGGGACGCCGTCGTGCTCCGCGAGGGGCGATTGGTGTCCACAGCGCTTCGCGCGGTTCCGGACGCACAAGAGTGGCTGCCTGGTGGGATCAAGAACGCGTATGAAGCCAAGTGGCTGGCGCGTGGAACGTTCACAACGAGCACGCGTTCCAGCTCGGGATGGGCGATACACGAGGTCGTACGGTTGAGATGAAACGGACAACGCTTGGCAAGCTGCTCTACGGGATCCTGTTCGTGGCCGTGTTGCCAGCCGCTTTGATGCGGTGGGCTGTCGCGACCAGCGAGGTGGTGCCACTCCCAACGATCCCGTACGGTTGGGCCGCGCTTGTGCCTATCGCCATCGGTGTGGCCTTGATGGTGGCCGGGATGGCCGCGCTCGTCACGTACGGGAAAGGCCTGCCGATGAATCCCTATCCGCCTCCCGTGTACGTGACACGTGGGATCTACAGGTTCACTACGCACCCGATTTACGTAGGCTTCGTCGTGGCCTGCTTTGGAATGGCGATCTTCCTGGAGTCGCCTAGCGGGATCTGGCTGGTCTCGCCGATGGTGGCGCTGGCGGCGACTGCTCTCGTACTGGGGTACGAGCGGCACGATCTCCGCCGACGCTTCGGAACGGAGGCGATTCGCGTACCGCTCATCTCGCTGCCTCCGGACCGCCCGGACCCGCCTACCCGTTGGGACCGCGCGTCTATCTACTTGATCGTACTGATTCCGTGGTCGGTGGCGTTCGAGGCTGTGTACCGCCTGGGGATACCCACAGATGCGGTCGTCGCTAATCTCCCCTTCGAACGCGACTGGCCGGTTCTGGAGTGGACGGAAGCGATATACGGCAGCATATACCTCTTCGTCCTGTCTACGCCGCTCATCCTGCGGACGCAACGCGCATTGCGTCGTCTGGCGGAGATGGGGTTGATATCGACGGCGCTGGTGACTCTCATCTACCTGACGGTGCCCGTGATTGCGCCTCCGCGCCCCTTCGAACCGAGCACGCTCCTGGGCCACGCCCTGATGTTGGAGCGGGCAATGTCGCACACGGTCGCTGCCTTCCCCGCCTTTCACGTTATCTGGAGCTTCATCGCCGCCCATGGGTGGGCGACGCGATCCCGGGCCTGGGGGGCGGCAGGTTGGACATGGGCAATCCTCATCACCGTCAGTTGCATCACGACGGGCATGCACGCGCTAGCCGACTTGGTCGCGGCCACGATCGTGTTCTTGCTACTGCTGCAGCGCCGCCGCGTGTGGCAGCTTGTGCGCGGGGCTGCGGAGGCCGTCGCTAACTCTTGGCACGAATGGCGTTGGCACGGCGTGCGTGTTATCAACCATGGCCTGTACGCCGCCTTGGCGGGCGCGGTGGGCTTGTGGATATCGAGTTCACTCGGCGGTCCATCGGTGTTCTGGCAGCTGGTGTTGGTGCACCTGTGCGGCTTGGCGGGTGCATGCCTCTGGGCCCAAAGACTAGAGGGCTCTACGAAGCTTTCCCGCCCGTTCGGCTACTACGGCGGCGCGATCGGCGTCATTGCTGGTGCGATCATTGCCGGAGCGGTAGGCGGTAACACGATCCTGCTTCTTGCGCTCATCGCGATGGAGGCGCCCTGGCTACAGGCACTCGGCCGACTGCGCTGCCTGGTTCAAGGATGCTGCCACGGGTCCGAGGCTCCGGAAGGGGTCGGTATCCGTTACTGGAAGCCGCGCTCCCGCGTATGCACCCTCGCCGATCTTCGAGGCGTTCCTCTTCACCCCACGCCGCTCTACTCCATCCTGGCGAACTTCGTGATCGGAGTGCTCCTGCTTCGGCTGTGGTCACTGGGAACGGCGTTCGGTCTCGTAGCTGGCACGTATCTCATGCTCGCCGGGTTCGCCCGTTTCGTGGAAGAGTCGTATCGCGGCGAGCCGCAGACGCCGATTGTCGGTGGGATGCGCATCTACCAATGGATGGCTGTGCTGTCGGTCGCGGGCGGCGTCCTGCTCACGACGATTCCAGGTGGGCATCCATCCGGCCTGGCCTTCGCGTTCGACTTGAGAGCGGTCTTGGCCAGCCTCGTGTACGGTCTGCTCACGGGGCTTGCGATGGGAGTGGATTTCCCCGGCTCCGCTCGTCGCTTCGCGCGACTGGCTTCACCATGAACAACTCGCCGGCCGCGCGGTTCGCGGATGTGGGTAGGTCAACCGTTGTTGGGCGCGGCAACGCGTCTTAGCTTCCCGGTAGCCAATCTAGATTCGTAGACGCCAACGTTGCGGAGCGTGCCTTGTGAGGTTGTCTCTCGTCGCCGCATACCCGTGGGTGCTGGTACTGGTCGGCCTGCTCGGCACGACGCTGGGGGTCGACCGAACCTTCAAATCGAAGACGGACGAGAGCCGACTGCTGATGGGGTTGGGCCTGGTCGGCGGGATCATGATGCTGGCGCTGCCGATCCTGGTCGTCGTGCGGGGCGCTGATTACGGGCCGTTCGCGCCGTTCACTCTGCTGGTCATGCTGCTGCTCGGGCTGTGTCTCATAGCTCGAGCGATGCGGCGGATCCCGATCACCTTCCTGATCGTGTCGGGGGCCGGGCTCGGACTGCTGATCCTGGCGCTTCAGCTACAGAGCGAAGAGGTCGTCGATAAGCTGCCGTTGACGGTAGTGGCGTTGGTGATGCTGGCGGTCCTGGGGGGCGTTTTCGCGGTGAGCAAGGTATTCGAGACCGTGCTCGACACGTTCCTCGCGATCCTGGGCTGGGGACCGATGGTGGCCGTGGTCGCGGGCGTGGCCGCCGCGCAGGGTTTCCTGATCGGGACCGGTCTGTCGGGGCTTGGCGGTTTAGCCGAGTTCCTTTGATGGCCCTGGGCGACGAGCATGCCTTCACCTGCCCGTCGCCCACAAGCTACTCAAGCCTGTTCTACTCCTGACCCCTCCCGAGGACGATTCCGAGTGATAGAGAGAACTCCGGACTGCTGTGGTTCTTTTCGGAACCGATACGCCTTCCGAAATCGCTGACCAGTCGATAACCGAGCGTGAACCCGAGCGCGAACCTCGTGCTGAGGGATAGGTCCATGCCAACGCCGGCACGCGTACCGAGAGCCGCTTCCGAATAGGACTCCGCTCCGGTGGTCGTGCCCGCTCGAACGTCCGAAGCGAATCCGAAGTAGGGTCCGAGAGAGGCGCACAGGTACGGTCTTAGGGCATCACCGACGGCGAGCCCGAGGGGCTTGTACTTCACGCCGAATAGCAGCGGGATGACTACGGCCGATTCTACCGCGGCGTTCCAACCGCTTGCCGATGTCGAAACATCCGCGTTCGCGATCCCGAGGCTCACAGTCGCGGCCCATTCGTCTGCGAACCAGTAGCTGTAGCCAAGTGACCCGATGATCCCGTTCACCTCGCTGGTCATCTCAACGCTGCCGACGGACACCTCGCTACCGGCGCTCAGCGCGCTGAGAAGCCCGATGCTGACTTCAATCTCGTGTTTACCGCGAAGCGAGTGCGGATTGGCGGGCCCCGTCGTCTGCGCCGTGGCGGAGATGGGCAAGGCCACCGCCAGTATCGATACTAGGCTCTTTAATATAGACATGGTCAATCCTCCCTTGTTCTGGCCTCATGTGGCCGACTTCTGATTCAGAAACTCGATAGCATGCTCGAGCTGCATGTCCCTTCCGTGGGCACGGTCCGTCTCTGTCTGCTCGACCCGGATGTCCGGAGGAACGCCCAGCCATTCCCACGGCAGTCCGTCATACCGGCGCACATCTCCCGTGGGGACGCCGATCTCCGCGCCGCTCGGAAGCCGGAATATTCCCGGGGCGCTGTCGTCGGCCGCGCCCGAGCCGCCTCCCGTGGTATCACCGACGGCCGTGACGTGCGGCACCTGTTTCATCATCTCCGCGAACGCTTCGGCGCCGCTGAAGCTGCGTCCGTTGATGAGCACGACCACCGGCTTCGTGTATTGGAAGGGTGCTCGCGGTTGGATGGGCTGCCAAGGATAGCGCTCGCCCAGAATGTAGACGTCGAGGGAAGCGAGCGGCTCGATGAGGAACCGACCGACAAACTCCCTGATCGTGTCGTGGTTTCCCCCGGGATTGTGCCGCACGTCTACGATCAAAGCCCGGGTGTACCGCGTGTGATTCAGTGCCGCGTCGAAGTCGCGCGTAATCTCGTGCGGCATGAACTCGCCGACTCGGACGTATCCGATCCCATCATCCCGTATCGCATAGCCGATCAGTGAATCGCCGTCGATACGGATGCTGTCGGGATCGAGGTAGTTGAGCAGGAGATCGGCGGTCCAAACATCCGTGTCG
>JBDHHL010000373.1:0-4825 GCA_039589375.1 Gemmatimonadota bacterium
TATGGCAGGCACGTCGACCTGAAGTCGGTCGCGGTGTACGGCGGCGTGCGCATGGAGCCCCAAACCCGAGCGCTGAAAGAGGGCGTCGACATCGTAGTCGCAACGCCCGGACGCTTGCTGGACCACATGGCTCGCGGCCACGTGGACACCTCCAAGCTCCAGACGCTCGTTCTCGACGAAGCGGACCGCATGCTGGACATGGGGTTCTCGCGCGATGTGAACCGGATCCTCGACTCGCTACCCTCGGAGCGTCAGACGTTGTTCTTCTCGGCCACGATTTCGGGCGATGTAGACCGGTTGGCGCGCCGCGCGTTGAAGGACCACGCGGCCGTCGACATCGGTAGACGCGCCGAAGCGGCCGAGGGGGTCGAGCACGTGTTGGTAGCGGTGGACAAACCGCGCAAGCGGAGCCTGCTAGCAAAGGTGCTGGAGGTTCTCCCGAAAGACCGCACCCTCGTGTTCACGCGGACCAAGCACGGCGCGGAGGTCGTCGCCAACCACCTACGTCGCGAGGGCAACGACGTGGCGGCGCTGCACGGTGACAAGACCCAGGGCGCTCGCACCGAGGCCCTCAACCGGTTCAAGCGCGGTGTGACCCGAGTCCTGGTCGCGACCGACGTGGCTGCCCGCGGCATCGATGTCGACGACATCGGCCTCGTGGTGAACTACGACGTCCCCCGCGACCCGGAGATCTACGTCCATCGCGTGGGTCGGACGGCGCGAGCCGGCGCGCAGGGCGTTGCAATGACGCTCATGTCGCCGGACGAGTGGACCAGCATGAGCGACGTCGAAAAGCTGATGGGTCGGACTTTCTCCCGTGAGGTCGTGCCGGGATTCGAGCCGGCCGTCACGCCGCTGCAGCCTATCGAGCTGACGCCTACTCCAAAACAGCAAGGCCCCTCGCTACGGCCGAGGCGCGGCGCGGCCCGCCGAAGGTAGGCACCACTCCAGGTCGCTGCGCGAGCGGTCAATCGATCGTCAATACCAGCTTGCCGAAGTTGGCGTTCTCCTCCATGCGTTGGTGCACCGCCACGGCTTCCTCGATTGGAAAGACGCTGTCGATGATCGGGCGAACCCGACCGCTCTCCAGCAACGGCCCTACGTGACAGTCGAACGCGCGCGCCGCGGCGATTCTCTCCTCGATGGCCCGCATCCTGAGAGCGGTACCGAAGATTCGCAGCCGCTTCCTCAAGACGGTACCGAAGTCGATCTCGGTCGAGCGGCCGCCGGAGAGCCCGACGACGATCATCCGGCCCATGACCGCGAGGCTCTCGAGATTCGCAGCAAGAAAGGGAGCGCCGACGAGATCGAGAATCGACTCGACGCCGGCACCACCCGTCTCCGCTCTCACGACCTCGGCCATGTCCTGGCTCGAGCTGTCGATCGCCGTGTCGAGTCCCAGCTCGCGGGCACGCTCCAGCTTCCAATCGGAGCGCGAGGTCCCGAGGACCGTCACGCCCGCGATCTTGGCAAGCTGCAGCGCCGCCGTGCCGACGCCGCTGCCCACGGCATGGATCAGCAGCCGCTCACCCAGCTCGAGGCGCAGTTGCGTGAATAGCGCATCGTGAGCGGTGATGAATACCTCCGGTACCGCCGCGGCTTCCTCGAACGACAGACGGTCCGGGACGCGGACGGCCTCACGCTCGGGCACCACAACGTACTCGGCGTACCCGCCACCTCCGACCAGGCCCATCACCCGATCCCCCGGCTTCCAGGAGTCCACGGCTTCGCCCACCATCTCCACTTCGCCCGCATACTCGAGACCCGGAACGTCCTCGGGCCAACCCGGTGGCGGGGGGTAGAGGCCGCGCCGCTGAAGCAGGTCCGCCCGATTGATTCCGGCAGCCTTGACCCGGACCCGGATCTCGCCGCGTCCGGGATCGCGAATCGGCCTCCGGTGCAACTCCAGGACGTCCGGATTACCCGGCGACGTAATCACCACAGCGCGCATCTGGATCATACCATTCCCTCGGCTGAACCATTCGACTTTCACTCTCAGCCCGAACCGCCTGGGCGGGAGTTGACTGGCGATTGGCAAGAATTAGTCTTACTACTTATGAGACTGCCGATTCACTGCCCTAATATCGAAAACGTGCCATTTTTCACAGCCGGCCCCGGCCGGCTCGCTTGAATGCGAGTGATACGTATATGACCCCAGGAGAGGCCAGTCGAGACCCTGAAGGGTTCACCGTGCTTCTTATCGACAGCGACCCCGCGTACTTGGACGAATGCACCAAGCTGATAGCCAACGATGGGCAAACAGCGCGGGGCGCAGAAGACCTCGACGCAGCCGCAGACTTCCTGGCCAACCAGAACCCCGACGTTATCGCCGCCGAGATAGCACTGATCGATACGGATGGTGCGGATTCTCTCGGCCAGCTGCGTGCGCTCGCGCCGGCGGCGACCTTGATCCTCGCCGGCACAGGGCCACCGAAGGACGCGTTCCAGGTCCTCAGCCAGCGGCACGACATATTCGGTTACCACGACAAGTCCCACGGCCACGACGGTCTTCGCCTATGGGCTAGGGCAGCGCATGCGTGCGCACAGCAGGGAACGGCGCTCAGCCGAACTCGACAGCTGATCAGGCAAGTTCTCCAGTCGGTTCCGCACCTGCACCAGATCCAGTCGCTGGACGATGTCCTGGAAGCGATTCTCGAGCGGTCGCTCGAGTTGATGGGTGGGCAGGATGCGTTCGTCGCCGCCCGAATGAGCGATCCGGTCGGGAAGCCGCCCATCGAGGGCTTCAGCGATGCTACCCATAGGATCGACGACTACATAGTGGGGGCGGCAACGGTTGAAGACTACCCGAAGGGTACCACCGTAGACAAGTTGAAAGCGGTTCCCACGAATGTGATGGAGAGAGCGGTAGCGGAGCAGAGCCACCTAATCCAAGACCAGCACGGCGTGCTGCCCCTGGCGCTGGGCGATCACGTGCTCGGCCTCGCCTATCTCGACCGGCCGGCGGATGACACGGACAATCGAGATCTCCTGCAACTGTTTGGAAGCCAGGCCGCGGCGGCGATTCGCAACGCAGTGCTCTTCGAGCTGGCGACCGTCGACGCGACCACACGTGTCTTCCAGAAGGCCTTCACACTCGACCGGCTCCGCGAAACGCTGAAGCTGGCGTGGCGGAAAGCGTTCCCCGTGTCGGTGCTCATGATCGACATCGACGCGTTCAAGGAGCTGAACGATCGGCACGGCCACGTCGTCGGTGACCGCGCGCTCCGACACCTCGGCAGACTGCTCAAGGACAACGTCCGTGACTCCGATATCGTGGGGAGGTTTGGAGGCGACGAGTTTCTGGTCGTGCTGATCGATGCCAATCACGACGGCGCCGATATCGTCGCCGAGCGTCTGTATCAGGCGCTGGCCGCCGAGCGCGGCAGGCCCTGGCCGAGCAGCGTGCCCCCACTCAAGACCAGCATGGGCATGGCGAGCCTGGACCCGGGCGACGTACCTCCGATGGACTTCGGTTTCCCCGACTTCGGGCACGTGATCGAGGCGTTGGTTCACGAGGCCGACACATCCATGTACGCGGCACGACGCGAGGCCAAGGGGATGTTCGCCGGCCGAACACTGACCTGGGCCCAGTTCGCGGGCGGCTGACCCTTGCGTTAGACGCGACAAGAGGGCGCAGCAGCGGTCTCCTGTGTCCGAGCCACACCCTCGCAGTGAGTTGAGCTTGCGGGAGTCGAGTATTCTTCTACCGGGTACGCACCTCCCACCACGACTCGATGAACGGACGACGGCGCCAACCCTTGCAGTCGTAGACTATGGTCGGGGTCCCGTTGATCTTGTTGTAGTCGATCAGGTCGATTGCGCCTTCCGGGTCTTCGGCGTCGTAGCAAAGCAGTCGGCTGTCCATGATCGGATTGCCGTTCAGCCCGCATTGGGCGCCGGCGTAGATCAGACCGCTGTATTGAGGCGTTCCGCCCGACGTGTTACCTCCTAACCTCACATCGCCCTCGGCGACGATCAGTAGATCATCCTTATGTTCAGACTCGATGATCGGGGTGCCCGAGATGTCCACAGACCCCGTGGCCAAGATCGTCATCGACAGCGGGTTGCCGGACGAGCCCACGTTGCCGCCCACCTGGACATTCCCGTGCACACAGTACGTGCCTTTGACAGCGTCCTTGCCATTCACCGTGTAAAGGTCGCTCGTCTTATTCCACTGCCAGCCCGATGACTTGTCGCTCTTGAGGTCGAAGCTCTCGGAAGACTCGAGGTCCGTTAGAAACCCGTCTTTCAGCAGGAAGTCCGCCCTGTCACAGTAGTCCAGCGGATTCATGTCGGGGATCTCCATCGGCGGCTCATAGCCGGGGATCACCTCCTCGCCCTCGCTCGTGTAGATCTCGTGCTTGGCGTCCACCTCTTCCGAGGCGGTGACCGTGCCATCCACGGTGGGTCTGCCGTCGATGTACATCGTCTTGTTCGAGTGTATGCCGGCGCACTTTCCGAGGACGTTTGCCGTGCCTGGTATGTACAGGTCTCCGTTGGTCGCGATGGCGGGGTACGCTAGCGAGGCCAATATCACCCTGACCTCGGCCCTGCCGCCGTCCAGCGTCTCCCCCCGGCACACGGCGAGCAGCCGATTGTTCGAGTCGGCTTCCTTCTTGCCGCCAGGGTCGGCATCGTCGTTCATGACCTGCACGAAGTACCGCCCCTGCCCCAGTTGAACGCCCGTGTCCGGCAGAGCGTCGGTCTCGGCGAGACCGTAGCCCGCCAGGTAGCCATCGTCCTCCGTGTTAGCCGTGCCATCGTAACCGACAATCAGATCGCTGTACGAATAGCCTGACAACGGGCCGCGCACCAAAGCCAGCGC
>JBDHHL010000374.1:0-5642 GCA_039589375.1 Gemmatimonadota bacterium
CCCAACGCGCAGGCAGCGGCGGTCGCTTCGCTTTGCGCCGACGAACAGGGCCAGTTCTGGGCGATGCACGATCTCATGTTCGAGGAGCAGGACCAGCTTGACGAGGCATCGCTGAAAGAGAAGGCGGAGCGGCTGGGGCTCGATACGGACGAGTTCGCCGCCTGCCTCGATTCTGGCCGCCACGACGAGCGGATCCAGAAAGACATTCGCGAGGCGAGCCGCGTCGGGGTAGACGGGACGCCCGCGATCTTCGTGAACGGGATCCCGCTGGCCGCTGGAGCGGTGCCGTACAGTGCAGTCGCGCAGGCGATCGACGCGGAGCTGGAGCGGGAAGGAATTCGTTAGCGTTCGGGCTGGCGTGGATGCTCGAAATCGAGTAGACTAGGCGGTTCTATCAATCAGGCGGATAGTCCGTCTGCTCGCTGGCACCGCCGCTGGCGAGCCACTAGGCCAGAAGCGAATGGCCGCATCTGGCACCGTATGACCTCAAGGAACAGGAGTGCGTAATGACGAGAGAGTTGTTGGACGGGGCCCGTAAGCTTGCCCGCTACAACGTCGTGGCCGCTCTGGTTGGACTGTCGGTATTGTCCCTTGCCTGTTACCCGGGCGGGATCACCGACGTCTCCCAGACCGACCTCGTCGGGACGGCCTACGACAGGAATGTCTTTCCGAACCACCCCTTCCAAGTGGCGGTGGTACTCGACACGGTCATGCATATTGTCGACCCGGACAACCCCCAGGACACGCTGCCCATCAGCCGCGATTTCGACGAGATGATCATCAATCTGGTCAAGACCAACGTCGGCAACCTGGGCTACACGCTGATCGACCAGGACGATGTGAATGACACCAACCTGCCGGACGTTGTTTTCGAGATCTACGCTATCGCCTCGGAGAATTGGGTAGCGTGGCAAAGCTACCCGTGGTATGGCTGGTGGGGCTGGTGGGGCTGGTGGCCCGGTTGGGGTCCCGGTTGGGGCCCGGGTTATCCGTGCTGCACCAAGGCTCGGGGAACAACGATATCGTGATCCCATGGTCGGCGGGCATCAACGGCCTACTGAGCGGCAGTTCAACCAGTACTCAGGCCAGGCTGAACACAAACATCAACCAGGCCTTCACACAGTCGCAGTACCTTCAGGTTCAGTAGGTCGAGCCATCACGGAAATGCGAAACGCAGGGATATGAAATATGAAGACTAAAGCACTCGCTTTGCTGGTACTCATTCTCTTCGTGGGAACTCCGGCCTACGCACAGCAGGATTGGTGGTTCGGGCTATCCTATGAAACGTCGCTCGCCTCGGGTAGCGCCGCCGATTTCGCCAGCGGCCTCAGTTGGCGCGGCGCCGGCTTCAGCGGACGCAGGATGACCAGCGAAAACACTTCCGTCGGCTTCATGACTGGCTGGCACGTCATGGACGACGTGAGCAGGGAGACCCTCGACTTCGAGGCTGAGGGGTTTGACCGGTCGCTCGACCTGACGGGAGACTACTTCCGCTACGTCAACTCGTTCCCGATCATGCTGAACGGCCACTACTACACCGGCCTGCCGGGCGACACGCGCGGCTACGTCGGCGCCAACGTCGGCGTCTACTACATCGAGCGGCGTGTGGAAGCCGGGATCTTCGTGGTGGACGACAATAACTGGCACTTCGGCGCCTCACCCGAGATCGGCATCGTCACGCCGATGGGCTGGCATGCCAGGGGCTTCCTCGGCGCCCGCTACAACTGGGCGGCTTCGGCAGGAGGTTCCGGCAGCATTACCTACTGGAACTTCTTCGTCGGCGTAGCCTGGATGTAGACTTAAAGGAGGTATTTTCATGCGCGCATCACTTACCCGCTTGACACCGGCCGGCTTCATCACGGCTGTCGTGGGCGGCATTCTATTGTCGGGTGCTCCTGCATATGGGCAGGTGGACTCGTACGTCGAGCTGCTCCGCTCGGACATCAGGACCAAGAAGCAGGAGATCCTGACCGAGGTGATGCAGTTCAGCGATGAGCAGGCGTCGACCTTCTGGCCGATCTACCGAGAGTATGATCTCGAGTTGAGCAAGTACGCCGACAGGCGGCTCGCTCTGATCAAGGACTACGCCGCCAACTTCGAGACCATGACCGATGACAAGGCCAGGGAACTGGCCGATCGGTCGTTCAAGCTCGAAGAGGAGAGAGTCAAGGTCCGCAGGGAGTACTTCGAGAAGGTGCGGAAAGCGCTCGATCCAATCATCGCGGCAAAATTCGTTCAGGTCGAGCGTACCGTCGGGCTGTTGATTGACCTGCAAATCAGCGCTGAGCTTCCGCTGATGGATCGGGGAGGCGGCGAGAAATAGCCTCGCCGTTATGCTGCGTGGAAAGGCCCGGCCCACCGAATCGGTGGAGCCGGGCCTCTCTAATATCTGCTTTTGTGGCTCGAGACCTAAATGGCGATAATGAGGCCCCCGGACAGGTCGCCCTGCAGCACGCCGGTGCCGAAAAGCCCCAGCGAGCAGCCACCGAATCCACAAAACATGCCGCCGCCCGTGTCCAGGAACGTTCCCGACAGGTGGCCCTGCAGCCGCAGCCCGACCCGCTCGCTGGCGAAATACTTGACGCCGGCGCCCAGGATGATCGAGAAGCGCCACTCGTCGCTCACAGCCAGCGGCGTGCCCCCCACCTCGATTGTGCTCTGCTTTGGATTGTAGCGGGTGGCGCCCAGGGTGAACGAACCGAACGGCTGCGCCGGTCCCTGTTGCATGTAGCCGAGCCCGCCGATGTGGAAGTACTCGATGCTCATGTCGGTGAGTGTCTGTTTGATCCCGCCGACCGTCTCGATCTGTAGCTCCGATTCCTGCCGGCTGTAGACCAGCTCCAGCTGACCGCCCGGCCGGATGTTCACGTTCAGATACGCGCCGTAGTTCATGTCGCCTTTGGTGCTGATATCTCCCCGAACCGTTGAGATCTTCGACGTGCCAAATTGATAGCCCACGAACGGAGTGATCTCGGCTTTGTGTTGGGCCGAGAGCGGCCCGGCGACGACGAGCAATGCCATCAACCCTGCGAACATTCCCTTGCGAATCACGGTATGTCTCCTTCCCGGGGTCCGGCGCGAACGCCGGCACGGTTCCCCCAGCCACGGATCACTAGCTGCCTACGAGCCGAATATGTGTAGCGCCAGCGTTGGGCCATGTCAACGTCCGGCCTGAGACCCCGCGCTTTAGCTGCCTACCCGCCCGCGATACGGCGCCCGTAGCGCAGCATTGGCTCGCCGGGACAGTCGGCCTTTTCCCCACACGAAGCCGTCCCGTCCGTGATCACGCTCAACAGAACGCTGCCGTCCCGCAGGAATTCCAGTTTCATATAGCCCAACTCGCGCTGTTGTTTGCCCGCCGCGAACAGCGCGTCGTCCTTTCCGACGTCGTCCAGGAGGCTGCCGGCACCGCTGACCAGGATGTACTCGACCCCGTACTCGTCGCCGCGGAACACCTGCAGAGTATGATCGTGCCCGGCCGCCCAGACGAGCGGTTGGCCGGGGAACGCGGCGAGGACCCCGGCGAACTGCTCCTGCATCCGTGCATACCGTGGGTGGGACAAGTCCTGGCTCGAGACTCCGGAGTTGCGCACGATCGGATAGATGAAAGGAAACGGGATGAACAGCGGGTCCCAGAGATTCGTGCCCGGAAAGAACTGATCCTTCAGTCCGAAGTAGCCGCCGTGCGGGCCGTACGTTTTCAGGGGATGGTGCGCGACGACGACCACGTGCCGCCCTTCGCCGGCCTCGTTTCGGCCCAGTACGGCGCCCAGTGAGTCCAGCGCCTCATCGAGCGTCCGGGGACTGCAGTCGTCGGCGGGCGGGTGACCTCGCAGCCATAGGTCGGTTTCGATCGGCACCAACAGCACCGACCTGGCCACGGGAACCGCGTCGGGGCCCGGGCAACCGGCCGCTGGTAGCATGGTGACGTCGGTGCCGTCGCCGGCGACGGCGGCCAGGTACTCCTCCTGGCGCCGAATCTGTGAGAACCCTCGCTCGCCCTTGTAGCCCCAATCGTGGTTACCCGGGACGAATATCCCACGCGCAGTTGTGCCGCGCACGACATCGATCTGTGCTTCCAGGTAACCGACGTCCTTGTCGTGGTCGGGGTGCGAAGGCTCGTGCAGCCCGTCCCAGTAGATGTTGTCGCCCAGGTATACGACGACGGCCTCGGATCCGGACGGCAGCCCCAGAAGCTCGTCTCTGATATGCCGCAGCACCGGATCTCCGGGCTCGGCGTAGCCGGCGTCCCCGATCAGGTAGACGACGGCTTCGATGTCGGCGGTCCTGGACGGAAACGGCGGCGGATCGGCGAACTTGGCCGGGCCGCAGCTCGTAGTCACGACCGCACACGTAGCCAAGGCGACGGCACGGATCCGGGTGCCGATCGGTCGACTTAGGGTCTTGGGCCGGAGGTTTGCTGTCGTATTCTCCATTGGCTCGCTAGGCAGATTGGGGCTGCACCGGGCCGCGAGCAAGGGCTGAGAGCGTTGACGGTATGGCGCCGTTGAACGAACGAGGCGGCTCTCACGCTGTGCAAGCGCGAGAGCCGCCGCATCGGTGTGCTTCGTTCGGAGAAAGTCGCTAAGTCCTGGAGATCTTCACGCCACCGTTCGTGGTCATCACTCGGATCAGACGGCCGCCGTCGCCCAGAGTGGCCTCGATCTTCCGATTGATCTTGCCCTGGACGGTGATGGGGAAGTCGATGTTCAGCCCCCCGTTGACCGTGCCGGTCTCGAGCTGGGCGGAGTAGCCGTCGGGTATGTGGACCTTGACCCCGCCGTTCGTGGTCCTCACGTCGAGCCCTTCACCCTCCCACTGGTCACCCGTTAGATCGATGGTCACGCCGCCGTTGCTGGTCGTGCCGTGCACATCGCCGCTCAGGTCCGAGAGGTGAATGCCCCCGTTGGTCGTGCGGAACTCGATGTCGCCCATCACGCTCTCGATCGAGATGCCGCCGTTCGTGCTCTTTAGGTCCAGGTTGGAGCGACGCGGCACGTACACCCTGAAGCTGACCGACCAGCCCTCGCCGCGGCCGGTACGCGGGCCCGAAGCGCTGATCTTGCGCCCGGACGTCTCGACATCGATCTCCTCGGCGATCGCCCGCGCGTCGCCCTCGGTGTCGGCGTGGCTCTGGACCTTCGCCCGGACCAGGATCTCATTCCTGTCCCAGCTTTCCACGTGGACACCGCCGTTGGGCGAGGCGTCCACGTTGATGACGTCGCGGTCGGCGGGCAGCGTCGCCTCGCGCACCTCGCAGTACCGCTCCTGGTCACCACCGTGGCTGCTGTCGCACCACTTGTCGTCCTGCACGGTCCGGGTCTGCGCCGCTGTCGCCGGGGCGAGCATCGACGCGCAGATCAGGGTCGCCAGTAGGACCGGCAGGGTGTTTAGCCTTGAGCTCATGGCAAAATCCTCCCTTGGGGTATCATGAGATTAGACAACACTACGAGCCAAAGGGTTGGCATGATTCGGTCCCCGGGGGATGTCCTGGCGGCCGAAGGGCTACCGGGCGGATGGCTTTCGGCCTATGTTTTTGCGGTCGGGCGCGCGGTTCCTTGAACATCGGCGGAGGATCTGGTGGATATCGAGGCCATCTTGGCCATCATCTTCGTCCTCGGTGTACCCAGCATGGCGCTGGC
>JBDHHL010000375.1:0-6107 GCA_039589375.1 Gemmatimonadota bacterium
TGAACCTCCCGGAATGAAGCGTTTGTATGCACGAGGTGTCCGGGCAAGGTAAGGCCGCGCCGCTTGCCCGCAACGGCACAGGCATGTGAGGTTCTTGTGGGGTTTAGATGCGGAAGAAAATCGATGGCTGTTGCCGGCGGGCTCAGCGACGTGGGAGACGCAGCCTCGCCACGCGACCCTCGACGCCGGCCACCCAGACTATGCCGGCTTCCGGAGCCGCGCCCACGGTCCCGAAGCCTAGCGTGTCGCCGGCCTGCCACGTGTCGCCGGCGTCCGTGGAGTAGCCCCAGCCGGCCGGACCGGTCGCGACGAGTATTGGCCCTGTCCTGCTCTGGATGTGCGTGACACCCCAGCGGACGCCTGCGGGTTGTGAGCGCCCCGCGAGCGACCAGGTACGACCGCCGTCGCGGGTCCGGGCGACGTTGTCCAATGCTGTTTGCGGCCGCGTGTGATCCCCGCCGACGGCCACTCCGTTCTCCGAGTCCCAGAACGTGACCCCGAACACCCCGGACGTAGAGTTACCGGCAAGCGGCGTCTCGCTGACCGTCCAGGTGCGCCCCCTATCCGTTGATCGGTAGACGCGTCCGACGTGCCCGCCGCCGGTGCCGAACCAGGCGCTGCTGTCCCCCTGGACCGTCATGCCCGTGCCGCTCGCCGCGAACCCGGCCTCGCCTTCCAGGGGTGCCGGGATGTTCTCCGGTGGCACACGCGCCCAATTCGCGCCGTCAGCGGTCGTGATGATCAGGAAGCTTCCCTCAACGGGGTCGCTGAACGCGATCCCGCTCTCGGCATCCCAGAAGGCCATGCCGTCGAAGAAGACGCCGGGAGTGCTGTCGCTGTATTGCTCGATCCAGACGGCGCCGCCATCGATGGTCTTGTAGATCTTCGCGAGGCCACCCTCGAAGTGTGTGCCTAGCAAATAGGCGGTGTTCTCGTCCACCGCGTGCACGTCGATGAAGAACAGCGCTGAAGCGCCGGCTACGGTTCCCGATGTCCAGGTTGCGCCGCCGTCCACCGTTTGCGCGTAGGTGCCGCCTCGCCCCGCCGCCCACGCGACAGACGTGCTCGGCGCGCTCAAGCCCCGGAACTCGGCCGTCGTGCCGCTGGTTTGACGGGTCCACCGGATGCCGTTGGAGCAACTCGAGCTGACAATGCAGCACAAGACGGCGCAGAGGGTGGCGGCGAATGTCTTCATCTTGCAAGCCCGGGCTCTGGTGAGATAGGGAAACGTGAAACTAGTGTGACCGGCGGGCACCGCCGCGGCAAGGAGTGGATGTGCGAGGGGCGAGGCCTGTGAACCGGGCCTCGCCCCAGAGGAATGGGTCAGTATTGGCTACCGCACGAGAATAGGCTTCACGAGGTTCGTGGCATTGTCGCCAACCTCACCGGGCGCGTGGCACTGCACAATCTCGCCGATAATCACCCCGTGGCTGCCTTCTGGGTACACTTCCATCAAATTGAAGCAGCCCATCCGTGCGACTTCTACTTCGGTTCGGCCGATGGGACTTCTGTCTTTGTTCCAGAAGGCCGCGACCATCGGCACGCCCTGCGTCCCGTCGTCATTCAGGCACCAGGTACCGTCGATGCGGGGGCAGAACTGGCGAGCGCCCTGCACGGTTGGTCCGGGCATGTTACCGGGCTCGACCGTCAGGCTGTCCTGAAAGCCGACCAGGGCGTCACTGCAGCTCGCGATGTTGTTCCGATAGACGTTCGCTCCGCCTGCGGCGTCCTGATAGTGACCGCCGTCGCAGCGCTCTGATCCATGCAGGTCGCACTTGAACGAGGGCGGCAGGATCACCGGGTAGAAGAAGCTGGGGAATCCGGACTCGGCGAAGAGGTCCTGGGCCGCCTGCCCGGCAGCGCTCTTTAGAGTGAAGCGCTTGCGAAGCGCGATCGCCATATCGACGTCGTTCTTGGAGATGCCCTCGAATCCGTCCGTCTCGAGCATGTCTTCGGGGATCGCCCACGGTTTCACGCACTCGCTCGTCTCGTCGATGGGCGCTTCCGCCCAGGCGATGGCTCGCACGCCCGCGCCCGCGTCCATGATATTGAGGGCCCAGGCAAACCAGTTGCCGACGACCTTGCGCGCCTTGACCTCGACGGCATCCGCACCGGCGGCGCCCGGCAGCGGCGTGAAGGTGTTGGTGAACGGGTCCCAGGTACCGAAGATGACATCTTCGGGAGCGACCACCACCACGTCCGTCTCGGCCGAATTGCGGGCGGCGTAGGCGATGGCCGTATCACGGGAAGAGTCGCCGCCATCGTTCAGCAGTTCGATTACGCCGGCCAGGGCAGCGGCATCCGCCGCGGTCTGGAGCTCGGCGCGGATGGCCATCAGGCGCGTGACGTCTATCGTCACCGCCATGACGCCCAGTAGCGCCACGGTCATCACGAGGAACAGCGCGGCGGCGGCTCCTCGCCGGTTACGGCGAAGGCGGGACTTCTTGGGGGAGGGTCGTCGTTTCAGCATCTCAGGCTCCAGTTGCTAGTTGCGCTCATCGCTTTACCTGGCCCACTAGGGTGCGGTCGTTCTGAGTACGCGCAGCAAGTGAATGGCCGCAGGGCCGATGATGACGAGTATCAGCGCCGGAAGAACGAACAGAACCAGCGGGACCAGCATCTTGATCGGCGCCTTGCGCGCTGTCTGCTCGGCAGCCTGGCGCCGGCGTGTACGCAAGCCGTCGCTGGCGACTCGCAGCACGCGGCCTATCGAGACACCGAGTCGTTCGCTCTGGATCAGCGTGGTGATCACGGACCGGAGGTCGGCAACCCCGGTGCGAGAGACCATCTCGCGCATCGCGTCTACCCGTGGCAGTCCCGCGTTCACCCGCTGGTTGACGACCCGGAACTCGTACGCGATTTCCGGGTGCGTGATGTGCAACTCGGTCGCGACCCGCAAGATCGCCGCATCGAGTCCCACCCCCGCTTCCACACAGACGACCATCAGGTCCAGAGCGTCGGCCAGAGACTTGCGGATCCGCTTCTGCCTTAGTCTAGCCCTGCGCGAGAGGACGGACGCTGGGATGAGTTGCGCCATGAAGAAGCCGACGACGCCAGCGCTCAGGATTTCCAGCTGGGTTCGGTTGGCGCTGTAGGCGATCACTGCGCACAGCACCGGCAGCGAGACGCCAAGCGAGAGCCGAATCGCCGAGTAAGTGAGAGGGGCGGTGCGACTGTCCCAACCAGCGCGGGCCAGTTTCATCTTCAGCTCGTCGTCGGTGGGCTTCTGCTTCTTGGTTCTCCGCCCCAGCTTCACGAGCCAGGTGTCGCGCGATCGTGGCAGCTGGCCGCTGCGGCTTCCCGGTACGTCGTCCTTCAGCGAGCGGACGAGCGAACGTCGGCGCTGCATGCCCCGCCACCAGAGGAAGGACAGGAGCGTGAGCGCGCCGACCGACAGGAAAACGAGTAAGAGAGTGACTTGTTCGGGCATGTCAAATCTCGATGTTGGCGATCTTCCGCATCAGCACGAACCCCACAACCTGTGAAATTCCTGCAGCGACCAGGATGATGTGACCGGCCTCTTCCCGGAATAGCGGTTCGGTGAATGTGGGATTGAGCAGCATGATTCCCGTGACCACGATGATTGGCAGTAGTGCCAGCAGTTTCCCTGAGAGGCGTACCTGAGCTGTCAACGTCCTCAGCTCGCCTTGGATGCGGAAGCGCTCTCGGATGACGTGGCTGATGTTACCCAGCACTTCGGTGAGGTTGCCGCCTGTCTCTCGCTGGATCAGCACAGCGGTGATGAACATCTTGAGATCGAGGCTTTGCACTCTTTCCTGCATGGCCAGGAGTGCGGTTCGAACGTCTATACCGAGGCGTTGCTCTTCGTAGAACTGAGCGAACTCGGTTCCCAAGGGCTCGGGCAATTCCTGGCCAACCAGTTCCATCGCCGCCTGGTATGAATACCCGGCCTGCATGGCGTTGATGAGCATGTCCAGGGCTTCGGGCAGCTGCGCCTCGAAGTTCTCGATTCGGCGTTTGACTTTCCAACGCAGGAACATATAGGGGCCGACCAGCCCGACACCGGCGTACAAGAATCCGAACAGCAGATTACGCTGGAGATTCCCAACCAGTAGCCCGAGGAAGGTCAGGGCAACGGACGTCATGATGATAGTCGCCGGCCGAACGTTCATTCCGGCCGATCGGATCGTGCGCTGCAAGTTGATCGTGTGGGTGCTCTTCTGCAGCCACTGGTTGAGGACCGGGATGGAACTGGCGGAATCGTCGCGCAGCAGGGTCAACCCGGACCCCATGATGTGCGCTTCCTGGATTCGACGCTTCGCGGCGGCCCGGCGAGCCAAGCGCTTCCGGCTCAGGAATACGTAGGTACCGAGGACCAGCCCGAAGGCGGCGACGAAGACCGTTAGTAGAGTGGCTAGGACCATCGCTCTGTTCCTACGAGTTCGTCCGCTGCGGACTCCCGGTGACCGTCACCTGAGCCGTCTTTTGCGGGTGGCTCGATCATGTGATACGCGGCCTGGTCAAACATCTCCGTTGGCATCTCGATGCCGGAGACCTCTAGCTTGTGTGCGAATGTGGGCCGGACGCCGGTCGGCCGGAAACGACCGATCACGTCACCATCGGGGCTGACGCCCATTCGCTCGAACTGGTAGATCTCCTGCATCGTCACGACTTCGCCTTCCATGCCGACGATCTCGCAGATGCTGGTAACTCGGCGCGTGCCATCGGAGAGACGACTCACCTGGATCACCACGTCGAGGGCTGACGCGATCTGCTCGCGCATACGGGCAGGTTGGTACCAGCCATCAGAATCATCGTCTCGAGGCGCGACAGCGCGTCTCGCGGCGAGTTCGAGTGAATCGTCGTGAGCGACCCCTCGTGGCCGGTGTTCATCGCCTGAAGCATGTCGAGTGCCTCGGGGCCGCGCACCTCACCCACGATGATCCGATCCGGCCGCATGCGTAGGGCGTTCTTCACGAGGTCGCGCTGCACGACCTCGCCTCTGCCTTCGGCATTGGGCGGTCGCGTCTCGAGTCGAACCACGTGCTCCTGCTGCAACACGAGCTCGGCGGCGTCCTCGATGGTGACGGTGCGCTCGGTCTTGCCGACGAAACGCGAGAGCGCGTTTAGCAGCGTCGTCTTACCCGAACCCGTACCGCCGGATATCAGAACGTTCAACTTCGCCTGGACGCAGCCTTCCAGCAGGTAGGCCATGGCCTGTGTCAACGTGTAGTTGGTCAGCAGGTCCTCGATCAGGAGCGGCCGGGCGCCAAATCGTCGGATCGACACCATTGGCCCATCGAGAGCCAGCGGTGGGATGATTGCGTTCACTCGGGAGCCATCGGGCAGGCGGGCGTCGACCATCGGCGAAGATTCGTCGACGCGTCGGCCGATGCGGCTGACGATCCGATCGATGACGACCATCACGTGAGAGTCGTCCCGGAAGTGGATGTCTGTCTCTCGCAGCTTGCCCTTGCGTTCGATGAAGACCTGGTGCGGCCCATTGACCAGGATATCGGTGATGTCCGGGTCTCTGAACAGCGGCTCTAGCGGCCCGAGTCCGGTTATCTCGTAGAAGATCCCCTCGATGATCCGGTCCCGCTGTATCGCGCTGAGCTCGACTCTTTCCTCGTTGAGGAGCTCGACCGTTGCAGCACGGATCTCGTCCTTGAGGACGGCCTCATCCTCGATCTTGTTCAGCTCTTCCAGGTCGACCGCCTCGATGACCTTTCTATGGAGATCCAGCTTGATCCGTTCGAGTGCGGTCAGGCTGTCCCCCCGAGCCCGGCGAGATAGCGGGTTCACCTTCTTGGACATCGGGCTATGACCGTTACCGGGTCGCTTTTCCGCGGCCTTACTGTCGCCAGTCTCGGGACTGGTACGCCCTGCCTCTAGGCCGAGCCGTTCCCTCAAGCCCATATCACGCCTCCGTCTTCCGTCGGAACAGCTTCGAGCCCTTGCCGTTGGAGCCCTCGCGCTTGTCCTCCTCGTCCGAGGCGTTGAGGGTCGACGCAAGGCGGTCCAGGGCTGAAGCGATCTTCGATTTCGGAGCGCTCTGATAAATGGGCAGCCCGCGGGCCGCCGCATCGATCGTCGCTTTGTAGTCGTTGGGGATTGTTGCTGTCACCGGCTGCTCCACGACCTTC
>JBDHHL010000376.1:0-4727 GCA_039589375.1 Gemmatimonadota bacterium
TCGATGGTTCGTGTCACTTCCCCTCGAATTCGGGTTCTACGTGGACAAGTTCTGGGGCGTTGGCAACCAGACTCCTGACATCACAAACGCCGACTACGATGTCAGGGTGTTCTCTGCCCGTTTCGTACTCGAGGGCCCCACACCCCTGCCTTTCTTCACACGCGACGGCTTCGTCTACGAGTTCTCTTACCGCGGCATCACCGACAAGAAGGACAACCCGTTCCTGGGCGACTCCGTACCCGGAAGCGATGGGGGTGTGACCTCCGGCCTGGGGGTGGACGTGGTGAGAGATACACGCGACCACACGTTCTTTCCCAACAGAGGGGGATACCACCGGTTCAACTTCTTGTGGTTTAACTCGTCCTGGGTAGTGACTTCAACTTCGGTGAGATCGAAGTAGACCTGAGGCGTTACTTTGCTTTGGCACCCGACTAGGTCATCGCCGGGCAGTTGTATGGGAAGTTCATAGCCGGTACGCCCCCTTTCTACGAACTCTCGGCACTGGGCGGTGGCACTTCGGAGGGGTTGCATTCGTGGGTGCCGGTGACGTGTTTGGCAGCCCAGCAAGTACACTCTCGTTCTCCAATCTCAAGTACTCGTACGGATTTGGCCTCCGATTGCTGTTCAACCGGCAAGAAAAGATCAATCTGAGGGCCGACTTCGGTTCTGGACGCGACACCAGGGGCGTGTACTTCGGGCTGGAGGAGGCTTTCTGATCCCACTCCGTCAGCGCTCTTGACCGCGTAGCTCGTCGGTTGGAGCGGGGCCTTCGAGAGCGCGAATGGAGGGGCCTCGAGCAGCGCCGGCTTGCTCCGCCAGCACGGCTAGTCGATCGGCGAGTCCCTCGAGCTGCGGCCTGCGCCGTGCGGCATCGCTCCGGATGATCGTGTTGGCCGTCAGGTAACCTCCCCAGAACGCCAGCAGGCCGGCCGGGATGATCATCGCCCAATCGCTGCCACCCAGGAATACGGACAATGTGATCCCCAGTAAGCCGCCGCCCAGCGAACCGAGGATGGGGGCCAGCACCTTGCTGCCGACCAGCTCCAGATTCTCCTCGATGCGGATGTGAGTTCGGCCGGCTTGGGGTGTGATCGTGATGTGTATGTTCCGGCCTGCATCTCCCGAGGCGCTCGTGCTCCAAACCAGCGATCCCGCGAAGAACAGATTCACGTGGCCGGTGTCGCGGATCGTCGCGCGGATCTCATCCACCAGCGTCACGTAGGCCGAATCGGGCACCTCTCGTTCCACGGTCCGCTCGACCTGCAGCTTCTTCGGTTGTTGGACCACTACCGGTGGTGGCGGCCGCTGGACGCTGGCCGCGCGTGAACGGCCCTCGAGCTCCGCGATGGCTTCGCGCACGCGTTCGGGCGGGATCCCGACCTCCGCTGCTACCTGCTCGACCCCGCCGATCGACAGCGCTGACCCCTTGGTTGGCGTCTGCGCCTCCAACTCCGCCGCCCGGCCGATGATCTCGCGCAGCTCGCTGTCGCTGAACCGCGCCTTGCTTTCCGTCGCCGCGGTTAGCGCCTCGGCGAACTCGCCCGGCCCGTGGAACCGGTCGGCCGGCCGCACCGCCAGCGCCTTCACCATCGCTTGCTCCACCCTCCCCGGTAGTCCGTCCAGCCGCTCGCGATGCTCCGGCGTGGCGTCGACGAACCTTCCCAACCGCAGCGCTTCTTCCGCGGGCCACAGCCCAGGGGTCTCGCCGACCAACATCTCGTAGACGACGCAGGCGAGACCGTACACGTCGGTCCGTTCATCGAGCTCCATGATCGCCGTCGTCTGTTCGGGACTCATGTATCCTGGCGTCCCCAGCGGCACTCCCGTCCGCGTCAGCGTCTCACGCCCGGCGCTGCTCACGGCCTTCGCGATGCCAAAATCGGCGACGATCGCGTGGCCCTCCGAGAACAGGATGTTCTCCGGCTTCACGTCGCGGTGGATAACGCCTTGCCGGTGGGCATGATCGAGGGCAGACGCCACTTGCCCCGCGATATGAACCGCTATGTCCAGTCGGATCGTTGCCGCGCGGCTCAGCTGCCGACGTAGAGAGCCGCCGGACACATACGGCATCACATAGTAGAGCAGCCCGTCGGCCTCGCCGGAATCGATGAGTGAGAGGATGTGCGGGTGGTTGAGTCGGGCCGTTATCCTGATTTCTCGCAGGAACCGCTCGGATCCCACGGCCGCGGCCAGATCCGGCCTGAGTACCTTGATCGCGACCTGGCGCTCGTGTTTGAGATCGCTGGCCAGATATACGGTGGCCATGCCGCCACTGCCCAGCTCGCGCTCGATCGCGTAGCGCTCGCTTAGGGCGGCTTTGACCCGGTCAAGCTCGTCCGTCATTCGTGAGAAGATGTTACCCCGCGTGCAAATTCACCAGACACGGAAAGTCGGCCGCTTGCGGCCACAACCGGTCGTGAAGCTATACTTGCACGATCCGATCCGCAGCCGGGCGGGAGAAATGCCTCGGTGCCGGCACCCTAACGTGCAGTGTACGTGGAGAATCCTTAATGGTCGAATATGATTGCAGCATCATCATCGAACGGCCGGTGGAAGAGGTCTTCGACCTCATGCAGGACATCAACCGGGAGCACGAGTGGCAACCGAACCTCCGCGAAGCGGAGCAGATACCCGAAGGCGAACCTGGCGTGGGGACAAGGCGGCGCTACGTGAGCGAATTCATGGGCCGGCGCTTCGAGAACGTGTACGTCAACACGGTCTACGAGCCGGGGCGCAAAGTTGCCTACAAGACGGCGCCCGAGTCAGACACCCAGGCGACGGGTGAAGTCCTCTGGGAACCGGTCGAGGGTGGCACGCGAGTCACCATGCGCGTCGAAGTCGAGGTCGGTGGATTTCTGAAGTTCGTACCCAAGTCCGTCTTCGTCTCGGTCGGCAAGAAGGAACTCGGCCAGAGTCTGGCGAGGGTCAAAGAACTGCTCGAAGGGGCAGCGTGATCGGGCTCGCGTAGGAGGTATCTGAGGTGGAACTCGCCGTTTTGGACTGGGCTGTGGTGATCGCGTACCTGGCCTTCGCCCTCGGAATCGGACTCCTGTTCCGAGGGCGGGCCGGTCGCAGCCTGACCGACTACTTCGTCTCGGGCCGCTCCCTTCCCTGGTGGCTCGCGGGCACCTCGATGGTGGCGACGACGTTCGCCGCCGACACCCCTCTCGCTGTCACCGGCCTGGTAGCCAAGCACGGCCTTGCCGGCAACTGGTTCTGGTGGTCGTTCGCCCTCGGCGGCATGATCACCGTCTTCCTCTACGCGCGCCTCTGGCGCCGCGCTGGCGTGCTGACGGACGTCGAGCTCGTGGAGATCCGCTACGGCGGCAAGCCCGCGGCTTTCCTGCGCGGGTTCCGCGCGCTCTACATCGCGCTGCTGGTGAACTCGATCATCATCGGCTGGGTGACCGGAGCGATGGTGACGGTGCTTCAGTACACGGTATTCTCCGGCGAGAGTGCGGCGCACGCCAATGAATGGCTGATGATCGTCGTGCTGCTCGCCATCGTTGGCGTGTACGCCACTCTGGCAGGCCTGTGGGGCGTTGTCGTCACCGACTTCTTCCAGTTCCTGATCGCCATGGTAGGATCGATCGCGCTGGCGGTTGTGGCGGTCGGTCACCTGGGCGGTGTCGACGCCCTGCGGCTACGAGTCGCCGAGAACTTCGGCAGCGGCGAGCAGGCGTTCAGCTATCTGCCGGACTTTTCCGCGGCCGATCCCTGGATGCCCGTGAGCATCTTCTTGATCATGCTGTTCGTGCAGTGGTGGGCCTCCTGGTACCCGGGCGCCGAGCCGGGCGGCGGTGGGTACGTAGTGCAGCGGATGGCGTCCGCCAAGGACGAGAGACACTCGGTGCTCGCCACACTCTGGTTCCAGATAGCGCACTACTGCGTGCGGCCCTGGCCCTGGCTGCTCGTCGCCTTCGCCGCGCTCGCCATGTATCCCGATCTGCGAGAGGCCAGCGACCCCGGCGCGGGCTTCCCGATGGTCATGCGCGACCTGGCTCCCGTCGGGCTGCGCGGGCTTCTGCTCGTGGCGTTCTTCGCCGCCTTCATGTCGACCATCAGCACGCAGTTGAATTGGGGCGCATCGTACCTGGTCAATGATTTCTACAAGCGCTTCCTGCGACCGGACGCGGACCAGCGGCACCTGACCCGAGCATCGCGCGTTGCTTCGCTGGTCATCATGGTCATTGGCAGCGTCGCAGCCTGGCTATTGCGCGACACGTCGGTAGACGAGGCCTGGAAGTTCCTCGCGGCGCTGGGCGCGGGCACGGGCGCGGTGTTCATGCTCCGTTGGTTCTGGTGGCGAATCAACGCCTGGTCCGAGATCGCGGCGATGGTGGCCTCGCTGGTCTTCTTCGTCACGGTCAGCCAGTTCGTAGAGAGCAACGAGTATCGGCTCGCTGTAGTCGCGGCACTGACGATCGTGACCTGGCTGGCCGCCACCCTGCTCACGAAGCCCGAGCGGCGCGAGACGCTGGAAGCGTTCTATCGGAAGGTCCGCCCCGGCGGGCCCGGCTGGCGCCCGCTGACGCGTGCCGCTCCCGAGGTCGAGCAGGACAAACACCTGGGGCTGCTTCTGCTGGCGGCTGTGCTCGCCGCGGGGATCGTCTACCTGACGCTTCCAGGGGTCGGCTTGTTCATCTTCGGAGAGTACGGCAGGTCGCTACTCCGCCTGGCCGGCGCCGCACTTTGCGCCGGAGCTGTGACGCTCATTCTGAGGCGTG
>JBDHHL010000377.1:0-4727 GCA_039589375.1 Gemmatimonadota bacterium
CCGTCCCGTTGGGATCGTTGCTCGTATCGGTGAAGTCGACCGTCAGGTCCGTCGCCGCCCAGGTGAAGCCTGCGGTTGGGGCGGTGCTCGATCCAACGAAATAGTCCACATGGATTAGAGGTGCTGCGCTTGAAACCCCATTGTACGACTCCGCGACGCGCTCCCCCGTGCCGGTGACGATGATCGCCAGGGAGTTGCCACTCGACCAACCGGGCCGATTCACGATCTCCTGAATCAGCGACGAGATATCGGGCGTGCGCTGGACTTCGCCCGCTTCACCCGCTGTCTCCCAGGGCGCCGGAGACCACGCCACGGAGGCCGCCGTCCTGCTCCTTGAGGAGACGTTCCAATCAGCATCAACAAACGTCGCCGCATTGTCCGTCGCCTCCGCCTGTAAGGTGAGCGACGTGGCCACGGAGTGGCTCTCATCAGCCTGGAACTGGATATAGGCACTGAAGATCGTCGCCCCCGGCGGGATAGCGATTCCGTTGAAGCGCATGCTCACCGTTTGGTCACTGCCATCAAAGACCAACTCCAAATCGCTGCTCGAGAGCCTCACGCTCCCCGAGGCGGCTTCTTCGGCATCGTCGGTAGCCGCTGCCACACGTACTTCCAGCGTATTCAGTCCTTCGACATTCACCGTCTCCGTGATCACGTCCGAACCCTCTAGGCCACCGCTGTCGGTCACGAACGCCGTGATCGTGTGCGTGCCCGGCGATAGAGTGCTGGTCGTAAACGACCCGCCCGAGCCGATCGTCCCGTCCTTGCTCGAGGTCCAGGTCAGGCTCGCCGTCAGGTCCCCGTCCTCGGGATCCGAAGCCGTCCCGCTAAACGTGATGGGATCACCCTCGGTATAACTCGATCCATCCGCAGGCGCCGTGATCGTTACCCTCGGCAGGGCGTTCCCGGATGATGACGAGAACGAGACCTCGTACGCCTGGCCATCGTTCTCCCTGGAGTTCGAGTTGTTGTCCACCCGCCGGTCCACAATGTACAGATTCATCTGACCCGGATTCACGCTGCTCGGCGCATACGCCAACCCCGCGGGCTTGTCCGCGTTCGCCGCAGAAATGTCGATTGTGCGCAGCAACTGCCCGGTGCTCGTGACGTGGAACACCCGGTTGGCCGGTTTGCCAACGATGTAGAGGTGACCAAAGTCTGAGTCCCAGGCGATGCCTTCGGGGTCATCCAACCCGAGCCTGTTCGTGTCAAAACTGGTGACCACGTCGTCGCCTGATCCGCCCGTGCCATCGAATACGCCATTGCTGCCCGGCGAGACCCGGTATACTTCCCTGTCTACTCCATCTGCAATGAATAGGACTCCTTGCGAGCTATCAAACGTAACGCCTTCCGGATCGCCGCTCCCGAAAGCTCCCGTGTCAAATGACGTCACGATATCATCCGCTGTGCCGTAGATCCCGTCGGGACCGGCGGCCATCTCGTAGATCTTGTCCCTATCGTCGTTGGAGATGAAGATGTGGTTGTTGGCCGGGTTCCAGGTGACGCCGGTCGGCTCTTTGTTACTCAAATGAATCGTGGTATTGCCGGTCTCGAGGAGATTACCATCCAGCTCAATCTCGAACAGATTCACATCCTGGAAGATCGACATCTCGTTGACTTCGGAGTCGCTGATCAGAAGATGGCCCAGGTGGCCCAGGTAGGTGATCCCGGCGGGATCGGGGCTGGGCGGGTTGAACTGCCAGGTGTTGATGGTCTGAACCAGGGACGATACCTCCGGGGCGAAGAGCGCCGCTGGCGCAGCCGCGGGCGGGTCAAATGACAGCTCGGTGATGTGTCCGCTTTCGGCGAAGCTGCTACCCGCGCCGCGACCCAGGCCACGGTCGGCTATGTACAGGCTCATCTCGAAGGGATCGTCCGTGCTGTCTCCACTCGGACCGAAGGTCATCCCCTGTGTGTTACGGAATTCGAACCCGGACAGGTCACGCGTCGCCACGATCTGGCCGGTCTCGGTTAGCTCGTGGAGCGCTTGCGCTGCGGGGTCGAGGACATGGAGGTGCCCATCCGTCGGATCGAGGGCGAGACCCCGGAGACTGGACGAGCCGGCCCAGGCCAGGTCGATCTCGGAGACGATGGGCCTTTCAAAGCCCAGTTGAGGATGCGGTTCGACGCCGAGGATCCGCGGCCTGGCGGCATCCAGAATGAAGATGCGCCCGCTGGCGGGATCGACGGTCATTCCCTGAGGATTCTCGAGGCCCAGGTTGCGGGCATCGATTCGCCTGAGCGTCTGCGGGTCCAGGCTGCCGTCAGCTCGTGCCGGGATCTCGATCAGCTGGCTGTTCGAGGACTGAAAGATCAGCAACCGGTTGGCGTTGCCATCGAAGGCCATGTTGACGGGATCGGTGACGCCGGCCGCTATGCGGACGGTACCGGCCCGGTCCTCGGCCAGGGTAATCAGCTCGATATCGGTGGCTGAACCAGGAGGCGTGCCCGGTGTGCGCGTCACGAGCAGCAGCGTGCCGGCGTCGGGCGAGAAAGCCAGGCCGGCGGGGTTTGCAACGCCGAGTTGGTCGGGCTCGATAACGCGAGCAACGCGAACCTCAGCACCGGCTGCTTGAGGCGAGTTGGCTCTGGCGTCGGGCTCGAAAGGCTGCTGCTCCTGCGCGCACGCAGCGAAGAAGATGACTGCGGCGCTCGCGCCAAGCGCGCGGAACGCCACGTTCGTCGTTGTACCCATGCTACCTCCCGCACAGACAGCGGATTATGTCCCAGGCGCAGTTGAAGCTGGATGATGGCTCCTTGGCGTCGTTCGAGCCAGACTGCTTCCCTCCGCGCCTCTCCGATCCGCTCATTGAGATGAGCGGTGTGAATCCAGAGCTAGTGGTAGCGCAGGATTCTCGGTAGCTCCTCTCGGTGCCGAGTGACGCCACCTAGGTTAGCGATAACGATAACTATTTTCCAAACTGTTGGCGGGTGAGGGCAAAAGCAAGGCGTCAGCTTGTCGCACCCGGGTCGGTAGTCCGGCATAACGTGGTTGCCGCGCCGCTCTTCGGCTTTATGTCGCCGTTCGCTCTCTCAGCAGGGGTTCATTCCGAGCGCAAGGCGCTGGGTGTGTGACCTGACCAGATCGTTCGCGTTCATCCGGGTCGTGGCCAGAACGATATGACGAGAAGCAAGGCAAACGCGGTGGGGAAGAGCCAGCGCGATCCGATGTCCAGTCGTCTAGCGAAGCCCGACCTCCGACGCTTGCGCGCGGCGAGTCGTGGCGGCCGGCGAGAGCGTGCTGAAGCTGGAAGTACTCTGCGCCGGGTCCCTCGGGCATGGGCTGAGCATGCACACAGCTCGGGGACGTCGCGAGACTATGCACGCAGGGCGACCTTGGCGTCCACGCCGGGCCGACTTGGCAGGGCGATCCGCTGTAGGCACCTTTTCTATAGGTAGCCAATGATCAGACTGGTCTCGTAAGGGAGGATTCCTATGGCAGCGTATGTTATCGCCGACATCCGGGTCACCGACCCGGTTCGGTACGAAGAGTACAAGCGTCTCGCTGCTCCGACGGTGGCAGCTCACGGGGGCCGGTACGTGGTGCGCGGGGGAGCCGCTGAGATGCTAGAAGGAGATTGGGAGCCGGGGCGAGTGGTCGTGCTAGAGTTTCCTAGCGCCGAGCAGGCGAGGAAGTGGTGGTCTTCGGACACGTACGAGGCGGCGAAGGGGATTAGGCGGGCGTCGGCAGAGAGTAGACTGATACTGGTCGAGGGTGTTTGACGAATTGAGGACCGTCTTGGCTGCGATACCGAAGCTGAAGGAGCTACAGCGAATACCGGGCGTGGGTGAGAGTATCTCGGTCGATCTCCATGACCTTGGCGTTCGCCGTGTGGAGGATCTCCGGAATGCCGATCCCGAGCGTCTATACGAGCAACTCTGCGTGCGTCGAGGTACACATGTCGATAGGTGTGTTCTCTACGTCTTTCGCTGCGCGGTCTACTTTGCCAGCCACAGCGACCACGATCCGGAGCTGCTCAAGTGGTGGAATTGGAAGGACACGTCGGACGGGGCTGACTAACGACGTACCGCGCTCAGGCCTCGCCCTCCAGGATCGATCGGACCTCTCGCTGACCGTCCAGCAGCCGGTCGATGTCGTCGGCGACGTCCCGCGCAACCGCGAGGTCGTCGGTCAGGCTCTCGACGCTCCCCGCACCACCCTGCATGCGGAGAAGACCGAGCCTGATCGTCTCCAGCGCAGCGACCGCGCCGGCCAGGCGCTGTTGGGTGGCGTCGCGGGCCACCAGTAGGTCTTCCTTCAGCTTGTCGCGCTGCTGGGTCACATCGGAGCCATCGGCCGGTGGCAGCGCTTCCCGGAGCGCTCGGCTTTCCGGTCGAATGCTGCCCACTTCCGCCAGAACTCCGTTCAGCTCTTCCACGCGCAGCCGCATCTTCTGGGCATCGCTTTCGAGCTTTCGCACGACATCGGGTAGGTCACTCAGTGCTCGGCGCAGTTCACGAGGCAGGTCCTCGAACAATCGGTCCGCGGCCATACCGATGGCCAGTTCGGTCGGGCGATACGTTGCTGCGCCCGTGCCCTGGACTCGCCCCAGGCCCAGGCCGGCGATGTCAAAGACCCACCTAGCCAAGCGCGACTTCCAGATCCAGCTCCGCAGTTGAGCGTCGATGCCACGGCGCCGCTGCAGACGCAGCAAGGCTAGCGTGCTGCCGCCGAGGCCAATAGTCAGCGAGGAGGCGAGGGTCGTCACGAGCGCTTCGGGGCCGCT
>JBDHHL010000378.1:0-4718 GCA_039589375.1 Gemmatimonadota bacterium
TCTGGAGCAGACCGAGGAACTACGCAAGACGCTGCCCGAGAGCGGGGCTTGGAAGGAGAACTTCGTAACGACCGCGATACGCGCTCTAGCCTATCTGGAGCTCGGCGACGAGCTAAAAGCTTGGCAGGAAGCGGCACGCCTCGAGCAGCTGTACCAGGGCAAGGAAGGGTGGTTCGAGCATCGGGCCGAGGGTGACGCCGTGCGGATCCGCGTGATCGATCTCGACAGCGATGCCTGGCTAGCCGGTACCGTGGCGCAGCAAGGTATCGGCGAGACCGCCGACAAAGACCCCTACGGCGAGGGATTCCTTCAGTACCATAGGTCTTGCGTCCTGGCCCGAGCGCAGCCGGCGGAGGCCCGGCAGGCGGTGGATCGTGCCATCGAGCTGTTCACCAAACTAGACGCGACCCCGATGCTGAACCGGGCAGTGCAGTTCCGCGAAACGCTGCCAGCGGACGAAGAGATGGAGGACCAGTCGCAGGAGGAGTCGATCGACGAACAGAAGATCGACGATTGGTTTGACAGTTTTGAGGGTTGACCAACCTGTACGGATCGGGAGCGGCGATCGCCGGGCCACGACTGTTCACCTACGCTCGGACTCTTGATTGCATGGCTCGGCCTCCGCGAACAACCCCAACCTCCAGGCCTAGCTTCACGCGGGAACATCAAGGTACGCAGTCGCGCCGGGCTGCCTTCGATTTGCGTGCCCCGTTCCAGCCGACCGGCGACCAGCCTGGGGCGATCGAACAGCTTCTGGCAGGCTTCGAGCGGGAGGAGCGTTGGCAGACCCTGATGGGCGTGACGGGCTCGGGGAAGACGCTCACTATTGCGAACGTCATCGCGCAATGGGGTCGTCCTGCTCTGGTGATGAGCCATAACAAGACGCTCGCCGCTCAGCTCTACGGCGAACTGAAGCAGTTCTTCCCCGCGAACGCGGTGGAGTACTTCATCTCGTACTACGACTACTACCAGCCCGAAGCCTACGTGCCGCAAACCGATACCTATATCGCAAAAGACGCCTCCATCAACGACGATATCGACAAGCTCCGGCTACGTACTACATCCAGCCTGATGGAGCGCGACGATGTCGTGGTCGTCGCCTCGGTTTCCGCCATATACGGTCTGGGTGACCCGACTGAGTACCGGGAACTCCTGCTACTCCTCGAACGGGGCCAGCAGGTCACGCGCGAGGAGATACTCTCGGCGTTGGTCGACGTGCAGTACGGCCGCAATGACCTGGATTTCAGACGAGGTACCTTCAGAGTGCGCGGTGATGTTGTTGAGGTCTTTCCGGCGTACGAGGAGCAGGCGGTCCGAATAGAATTGTGGGGTGACGAGGTGGATCGCCTCACGAAGATTGACCCGCTGACCGGAGACACGATTGCCGAGCTCGATCGCGCGGCCATCTATCCGGCGACACACTATGCGATAGGCAAGCCGTCGTTGAGTCGGGCGATCGAGCTGATCGAGCAGGAACTCGACGAGCGGCTAGCGGAACTCCAGCGGACGGGGTGCCTGCTCGAGGCTCAGCGCCTCGAGCATAGGACCCGCTATGATCTCGAAATGCTTCGTGAGGTCGGCTACTGCGCCGGAATCGAGAACTATGCACGTCACCTCTCGGGGCGAGGTGAAGATGAACGCCCTACTTGTCTGATCGACTACTTCCCGGATGACTTCCTGGTTATTGTCGACGAGTCGCATGTGACCGTGCCGCAGATCGGGGGCATGTACGAGGGAGACCGATCGCGAAAGCGAACGCTCGTTGAGTACGGCTTCCGCCTGCCCAGCGCGCTGGACAATCGCCCGCTGAAGTTCGACGAGTGGGAGGAGCTTGTGCCCGAGGCGATCTTCGTATCTGCAACGCCGGGCGATTTCGAACTCGAGCGGTCGGGCGGAGTCGTCGTCGAGCAAATCATCCGACCGACCGGACTGCTCGACCCCGAAGTCGACGTGCGCCCCGTGCGGGGCCAGGTGGACGATCTGATCGCCGACGTCCGGGAGCGGGCCGCCCAGAGCGAGCGGACCCTGGTCACGACGCTCACGAAGCGCATGGCGGAGGATCTTACGGAGTACTTGCTCGGTGTCGGAATCAGGGTCCGTTACATGCACTCGGATATCAATGCGATCGAGCGGGTCGAGATCCTGCGGGGCCTGCGGCTGGGCCTCTTCGATGTGCTGGTGGGCATTAACCTGCTGCGCGAAGGTCTGGACCTCCCAGAGGTGTCCTTAGTCGCGATCCTGGACGCCGACAAAGAGGGATTCCTCCGGTCCGACAAGAGCTTGATTCAGACGATTGGCCGGGCTGCTCGCAACGAACGCGGCAAGGCGGTGATGTACGCCGACACAGTCACCCGCTCGATGCGAAGGTGCATAGAAGAGACGAATCGGCGGCGCGAGATTCAGAGGGCCCACAATGAGGAACACGGCATCACGCCGCGGTCGATTCGCAAGTCGGTTGACGAAGTCCGGCGGACTACGGCGGTAGCCGATACACGTGTCGAACCGGGTGACCGCGCAGTCGATGCGCTGGCCAAGCTCTCGGATCTCGAGCCCGGCCAGATGGTTGAGCGGCTGACGGAGGAAATGGAACGTGCCGCGGAGGAGCTGGACTTCGAGCTGGCGAGCGAGCTGCGCGATCACATCTTTCAGATCAAGGCTGATATGGAAACGCGCAAGCGGGACGAAGGGGGAAAACGCCGGGCGGGCCGCCGTGGCTGACGCTGCCAGCCTAGCCACAGATGAGAGCGATGCGATCGAAGTTGGGACCTCGTAGCTTCTCGGAGAGCGAACTGGCGGCTTGGGGCGAGCGAATAGGTGGGCTTGCTGAGCCCCCGCTCTGGGTCGGTTTGCTGGGCCCATTGGGCGCCGGCAAGAGCGTGCTGGCCCGCGCGATATGCCGCGGGGCGGGGATCACGGGCCACATTCCGTCACCCAGCTTCACGCTGGTGCAGCAATATAGCAGCTCGCGAGGATTTCAGATCTATCACGTTGATCTCTTTCGCCTCATGCCCGGAGAACGGATCGATCCTCTCGGTTGGGAGGACCTTCTGTGCTCAACAGGTCTGGTCCTGCTGGAGTGGGCGGATCGCGCCGGCGATCTGCAACCGGAGGATCGCTGGACGGTCCGGATTGACTACGGCGCGAATCCCGACGAGCGTGTTGTCACAGCGGCTCGACGGGGCGCGGCGCCGGCTTTGGTGGACTGGTGAGCCTGACACGTAGAAGGAGTGAAGCGGCGGATAGTCGCCAGCGGCCGGAGGTCTGGCTGGCCGTGGAGACGTCCACACCGGTCGGTTCTGTGGCGGTGTGGAAGGACGGGTTTGCCTTCGAGCAGAACTTCCGCATACAGGGGTCACACTCCGAGCTTCTGGTTCCTGCCATCGAGCGTGCGCTCACCGCCACCGACGTCGAACCCGATCAGCTGGGCGATTTCGTGGTCGGTAGCGGACCGGGATCTTTTACGGGCGTTCGCATCGCTGCATCCATCGGCAAGGGTTGGGCGATGGCTAGAGAGACCCAGCTCTATGCCTACTCCAGCCTGTTGGCCGTAGCGGCGGGTTGCGGTGCTGTAGGCGTCGTATGCGCTCTGTTCGACGCTCGGCGTGGGCAGGTGTATGCTGCGTGCTACGAGGTGGCGGGAGGCCGGATACGCGAACAATTGCCGCCAAGCGCATGGCGCATTCGAGACCTGCTCGAGGAGCTCGCGGTCAGAGACCTGCAGCCGACCTTTGTCGGCGAAGGGGCAACGGCATACCGAGAAGCCATTGAGGGCGAGTGGAACGGTGCGATCTTCCTGCCCGAGCACCAGGGCATCCCGAGGGCGGCGAGTCTGCTCTGGCTGCGCAGCGTTGCTCCCGAGCTCGGACGGGTGGCCCGGCCCGATGGCTGGGAGCCGCTGTACGTGCGTGATTGGAGGGTGCGCGAGGAGGGGGAGCGAGGGTGAGTACCGCTGAGCGGCTTCCGGCGCCCGAGATCCGGCCAATGGGTCCGGACGATATCGACGTCGTCATGGAAATCGAGCAGGCCTCGTTCTCGACGCCGTGGAGCCGGGGCAGCTTCCAGAATCTCCTCGGGCGTACCGATGCCGACCTCTGGGTCGCCATCTCGGACTGCTGTGTAGTGGGCTATGCCGTCATATGGTACGTGGCGACGGAAGGCGAGCTCGGAAATATCGCCGTAGCCCCGGCTTGGCGCCGCCGCGGGGTCGGGCGTTGGCTCCTCGATTGGGCGTTGGAAAAGGCCTACGAGCGCGGCGCCGTGCGGATCTTCTTGGAGGTGCGCGTCAGCAACCGGCTTGCACAAGACCTATACGAGAGCCGCGGCTTCGCGCAGGTTGGCCTGAGACGGCGCTACTACCGGGCACCGACCGAGGATGCGCGCGTCATGTGTCTGGATCTGACGCCCCCGATTTAGATTCTGCTAGAAGGCGGGGCTAGCAAGCCTTGCGTTGACAATAAGTTGACGGTCAGGTATAATGCTTGCTGGCGTCGATTCGAGCAGCACAGGCGCCAACGGCTTCATCGGAGGAAGCATGTCACGCAGCGTAAACAAAGCGATCATCGTCGGGAATCTGGGAAATGACCCGGAGATCCGCACCACCCAGAACGGTGCCCGAGTGGCGACGTTGTCGGTGGCCACCAACCGCCGCTGGGCAAGCCGAACGGGAGAGATGCAGGAGGAAACCCAGTGGCACCGGATCATCGCTTGGAGCAAGCTGG
>JBDHHL010000379.1:0-5686 GCA_039589375.1 Gemmatimonadota bacterium
GTACGGGATCATCGAGACTCATGGCTTACTCTACGAAACTACTCGCGACTCGGTTCCACAGTCCATAGCCCGGACGCAACGCTTCGCCGGTCGCTGCCAAGACACGGACAAGGCCCGGGCAACGAGGAGCAGGCGCCTCAACGAATCGAGACGGTCTCATCGAAGATCTTGAACGAGCTGCGGCGCGCCCGCCGGTGCGCCTCCGAGATCAGTGCCCGCGACGTATCGCTGAGGGCGCCCGACAGCATCCCAGCGAAGACTCCTTGGTAGAAGGCATCCGGGTAAACCGTCACCGTTCCACGTGCCAGGCGAGCGTCCGAGTCGCCGATCTCGGCCGTGACGGTCAAGCTGCCATCCGGGGGTATGCGTGTGTCGGACAGCTCGACCCAGGCGCCAGAGCGGGCTTCCACGCGACGCCGGATTAGCGACTCGACCCCGGCACCATCTATGACGCGGCCGTCCGCGTCGAGAAACTCGATGTGAACCCACACCTCCGGCGTGACATAGGTAGGAAATCGGTGGCCGGTCCCGCTATTGGTTATCCGTAGCTCGACTACACGACGGTTCGCTCGCGAGCCTAGCCGCTCGCTCAGCTCTATTGTCACACCGCTTCGCACCATCGTCGAGTCATGGACTCCTCGCCACAAGTGGCGACGATCCGGCATGTGGCAGCTTTGGCAACTCACGCCCTCCGCCGCGTACCGGCTATTCCTCCACTCATCGTACGTGTTTTGTAGCGATTTGCCGTTGGGCGCCGGCGCCGCGAATTGGTGGCACCCAGAGCAGAATCGTGAATCCTCGAAGAACGGTGAGCGTTTCACTCCGCCGTGCGGACTTCCCGCCGGCGACTCTACCACCGAGCCATCACGGCGCGGAGGGCCGTAGCGCCGCCAGCCCCGCACATGGCACGCCGCACACACTAGCCCATGGTCTTGAAGCGCTCTGTCAAAGACGGGATTGGGCGTCAGGTTGCCCACCGTGTCCGGGACCTGCG
Organism: Gemmatimonadota bacterium; assembly: GCA_039589375.1. Lineage (GTDB taxonomy): Bacteria > Gemmatimonadota > Gemmatimonadetes > Palauibacterales > KS3-K002 > JASFMO01. The sequence goes on from JBDHHL010000379.1 coordinate 995, forward strand.
CCGACTGTTCCGAGAGCGGTGCGTGGCACACCAGGCAATCGCGAACGCTTTGGTACCAATTCGCTTCCCAATTGACCAGCTGGCCCGAGAGGCCGGGCGAGTATGCTCCGCCGTGTATGCTCGTCTGCCAATCCGCATACTGTTCGGCATGACACGCTCCGCAGGCCGACGGCTGCAGTGAGTTTTCGAGCGCGGACAATCCCTCAGGCGCCGATCCCTGCAAGGGGATCGGCCTTTGCCAGTAGCCCGCCAACAACTCATCCTGATCGTCGAAGGTGCGGCTGTCGGTGGGAAGCGCCGAAAGGTCGCCGCCGCGCTTTGACCCCAAGCTGCCATCGCCACACGCCGCAACGACGAGGAACAGAGCCAGTACAACAACACCAGGCCCGGCCGCAATCGGCCGGGCCCCGGTCCTTCTCCAAGATGAACGTAGTGCTATCAAGACAGGCACTTCGTCACGGCCTGGTCCCTTCCTAGTTGCCAACCTTGCACGGGTTATTTCCAGCGCAGGGATTGCAGGGATTCTTTGCTGCACACGGGTTACACGGGTTCATGCCGGTCGCCATCGATGCATCGAATCCTTCTTGTAACTGAGTAACATACTCGGACAGGGCCGCAAGCTCCACCGAATTCCAATCGAGCGGATCGTTCTGCATCGGGACAACCATGCAGAGCTGAACCATCTCCGCCGCGGTTACCTTCTCGAGACCAGCGCTTTCCTTCGCCATTTCCACGTAGTGCGGATACGGCTCGGCGAACGTCGCGTTCATCATGCCGTAGCCATTAGTGTGGCAGGTCGAGCAGGAAGTCGTCCCGGAACCGCTCAGCGCCTTATCGCTGAAGAGCTGCTCGCCCATCGCCACCAACTCGGCCGCCGAACGGCCACCGGTGTACAGCTCACGGTCTCCTTGCGAGATCTTGCCCATCATCGCGGCCGCTGCACACGGATTGCAGGGGTTGGCGGCCGAACACGGATTCTTGGCCGCACACGGGTTGCACGCGTTCATCGCCGCGCACGGGTTACACGGGTTGGCGGCGGACTGAGCGGTCTCACCGCCACCGCCGGAGCAAGCGGCCAACAACATCATGCTGCCGGCGATGAGCCGCCCGCCGATTCGGGTACCAAGCATACTGCCTCCTTCTGGTTGGGGCCAAAGTCGCCAAAGATATGACGGAGCTTCTATCCCTCTAGGCCGGTGCCGGCCAGTGATCTAGCTTACGATGCCACGTTCCTGCCACCCCGACACGCGACAGAGTACGGAGCAGCTTCGTGCAGAGAACGGCTGTTTGCCTTCGAGGGTTCCCGGCTGGCCGGCGCTTCTAATCGCCGTAGTAGTGGCAGGCTGCGGCGCAGGTCTCGGCGGCCGAGATCCGGTGCAGCCCGGGCAGACGGCCTTCCAGCCGCTCCCAGAGCCAACCGCACAGGATCTCGCTCGTTGCGTTTTCTAGTCCGGGGATGTCGTTGAGGGTTCGGTGGTCGAGTTCGGCAAGAATCGGTTTGACCTGCTGATCGATGGAACCGTAATCCATCAGCCAGCCCACTTTCGGGTCCACCTCACCGCGAACGGCCACTTCGATCTCGTAGGAATGACCGTGCAGACGATGACACTTGTGCCCCTCGGGCACCTGAGGCAGGTGATGCGCGGCGGAGAAGTCGTACTTGCGGCAAAGCTCGACTCGCATATCAGACACCGGCCTCGTCGGGACTCCAGATGAGTTTGTGCAGTTGTGCCTGCAGTCGCGCCGGGACGCCGTCCCGAAGCATCCAATCTGCCAGGGCCCGCGGCTGCAACTGGCCCCAGACGGGAGCGAAGAGCAACTTGCGTCCGGCAAGGCAACGCTCTTCGATCACAGCCAGCGCCCAATCGTAGTCTGTTCGGTCTCGGATGACGAACTTGACCTCGTCTTCGGGTCCTAGCTTCTCCAAGTTACTCCACCTGTTGCGATCCACCTCACCGGAACCCGGGCATTTGATGTCCATGATCTTCACTACTTCGGCAGGCAGTTCGCCAACATCGAGACTGCCACTCGTCTCGCAAAGGACCGTGTAGCCACGGTCCAGCAACTGCTGAGCGAGCCGACCGATGTCCTTTTGCAGCAAAGGCTCACCGCCCGTAAGCTGGACCAGCCTACAGTTTCTTCCGATGCGCTCGACTTCTGAGATGACTTCGACGACCGTCATCTCTCGGCCGCCGAAGAAGGCGTAGTCGGTGTCGCACCACACACAGCGCAGGTTGCAACCGGACGTACGCACAAAAACGCACGGCAAACCGGCCCACGACGACTCACCCTGCAACGAGTAGAAGATCTCGGTGACCTTCATGTCTCGATTTCCGACGTGGCCGCGGCAGAGCCGCACGCGCCGGGTTCGCGATCCTTCTTCGGAGCATACTCCTCGAGGATCTGCCTGAGCTCGTCGCCTTCGATGACTTCCTTCTCCAGAAGACGTTCGGCGACAGCGTCGAGAGCCTTCCTCTCTCTAGTCAGTGTTTCGTGGACCTGATCGTGCGCCTTATCCACGATCCGTCGAACCTCGCGGTCGATTTCCTGTCGCGTCTCATCGCTGTGCTGCGCCGGCTCCACGTCCAGCGCCTGGCGATAGCCGAGCATGTCGCGCCTGCGGTTCTCGTAGGTGATAGGTCCCAGCACATCGCTCATGCCGTACTCGACCACCATGCTGCGCGCGATCTCGGTGACGCGGCTCAAGTCGTTCTGGGCGCCGGTGGAGATCTCGCCGAACACGATCTCCTCGGCCCCCCGGCCCCCCAGCAGCACTGCGATCCGATCCTCGAGCTCGGCCCGAGTCAAGAGGTACCGATCTTCCGTCGGCAGCTGCTGCGTATAGCCCAGCGCTCCAATGCCGCGCGGGATGATCGAGATCTTGTGGACAGGATCGGCGTGTTCGACGCACTGGGCCACGAGAGCGTGCCCCGCCTCGTGGAACGCGACGATCCGTTTCTCATCTTCGTTGATCAGGCGGTTCTTCTTCTCCAATCCGGCTACGATGCGGTCGGTCGCCCGGTCGATGTCGTCCATGGTCACAGCTTCAGCGCCGCGACGAGCAGCGAGCAGGGCTGCCTCGTTGAGCAGGTTGGCGAGATCGGCTCCCGCGAAGCCCGGCGTGCGGCGCGCTACCACTTCTAGGTCCACGTCCGCGGCCAGCTTGATTCCCCGGGCGTGTACTCTCAGGATCGCTTCTCGACCCAACATGTCGGGGCGATCCACCAGAACGTGCCGATCGAACCGTCCAGGCCGCAAAAGCGCCGGGTCGAGCAACTCCGGCCGGTTGGTGGCCGCCATGATGATGACGCCAGCCCGCGGATCGAAACCGTCCATCTCCACCAGAAGCTGGTTGAGCGTCTGTTCCCGTTCGTCGTGGCCGCCCACGGGGCCACCGATGCCCCGCGCCTTGGCCAGGGCGTCGAGCTCGTCGATGAAGATGATGCAGGGCGCCTTCTGCTTCGCTTGTGCAAACAGATCGCGAACGCGAGCGGCACCGACACCTACGAACATCTCGACGAATTCCGACCCGCTGAGGTTGAAGAACGGAACCCGCGCCTCACCGGCCACGGCCCGGGCCAGTAGGGTCTTGCCGGTTCCGGGCGGCCCGACGAGCAGTATCCCCTTCGGTATCTTGGCGCCCAGCCGCGCGAACTTCCCCGGGATCTTCAGGAACTCGACGACCTCCTGCAGCTCTTCTTTCGCTTCGTCCACGCTCTTCTTTCGCTTCGTCCACACCCGCGACGTCGCCAAACGTGACGCCCGTGTCACCCTCCGCCTGCAACCGCGCTTGCGATTTCCCGAACGTCATCACGCCCTGCGCTGGGCCGCCGCCCATTCGCCGCAACAAGAACACCCAGAGGAGTATGAGAAAGCCGAAGGGGATCAGCAGGTTGAGTATCCAGCCCATGCCGTTGGACAAGGCGCCCTCATACTCGACGCCCTGATCTTCTGCGAGCTCGATGAGAGTGGGGTCATCGACCGTAACGGCGACCCAAGCTTCCGGAGCCCCGGCTGCCCGCGCCGTCTCCGTTGTCTCCGCCACTATCTTCGTAGTACTGATCGTGAGCTTCTGTACCTCTCCTGCGGCGAGCTTCTCCTTCAAGACGCTGTAGCTGATCTCTTCTCCCCGCTGATCCGCAAGCAGGTAGTTCAGGCCGAGGAAACCGAGAACGGCTATGATCGCGAACAGCGGTGTCAGGCGCGCATAGCGGCCCAGCGGGCCCTCAGGCTCTTTCCGATCAGGCTTCTGGTCGGCTCTATTGCGGTCGTGGTCGTTGGATTCCTCAGCCATCTCGCACCTTCGTTTTTCACCCCTCAGATATGCCAGGCAATACCGAGCCAGCGTCGGAGCGACCTTCGTTACCCGAGCAGCGGCTCCGTGCTCGAGACATCCTCTCTAAATTGCCGGGCGTATAGCCGTGCGTACAGACCGTCTGCAGCCAGCAACGCAGCGTGCGTCCCCGCCTCCACGATCTGACCCCGATCGAGTACCAAGACTCGATCGGCACGCTGCACCGTGCTCAGGCGGTGAGCGATGATCAGTGTCGTTCTACTCTCCATCAACTGTTCCAGCGCCTCCTCCACCAGCCGTTCGCTTTCCGTGTCGAGGCTGCTCGTCGCCTCATCGAGTATGAGGAGAGTTGGATCCTTCAACAGAACCCGGGCGATGGCGATGCGTTGCCGCTGGCC
>JBDHHL010000380.1:0-5357 GCA_039589375.1 Gemmatimonadota bacterium
AACGATCCGCATCTGCATTCTCATCCGTCCTCCAAATCAGAATTGCATAACCAGTGTATAGGCCACGCTGGCCAGGGTGACGAGGAGCGAAATGCCGAGGACCGTGTTCCAGCGCACCGCGCTGGGGCCGCGGGGGCGATCTTCACCCAAGAACCGGCTGCTGTTCTGGAGCAGGAACCAGCCGATATAAGCGATCGGAAGCATGACGAGGCCGATGGTGAAGGCAGGCAGCGCGATCCAGGTTCCCATCGATGTCCAGAGGATCACCCCGAGAAAGGCGGGCGCCGGCAATAGGCAACTCAGGCGATAGCGCCAACCGGTCGCCTCGATCCCGAGCATCTCGCAGAGCGCGAATCCTGCCACCAGCATCTGGAGCGTGATAGTCGAAAGGGCCATCCCCAGGATCCCGAACCCGAAAACGAATCGACCGAACGTCGGGCCGACTCCGGCCGAGCCGATCAGGACACCGACGTTCGAGGGCAGGATCTGGTCGGGCGCGAACTCGGTGCCGTGGATCGTGCAGGCGCAGGCGATGACGATCAGTGACGTGACGATCACATAGGGAAGGAGCATGCCGGTGATCAGATCGAACCGAGCGAGCCCTCGGTGCTCACGGCCCCAGCCGCGCGCGAGCAGCGTATAGCCGAACAGAAAGGTCATGTTGATCCCGACCGCAGCTCCGAACGCTCCCATAACTTTGGTGACACCGGCCGAATCGGACGGAATCGATAGAGGAAGGAACCCGGTGACGATCGCCCCCCAGTCCAGCCGACCGCCCACGGCGCTTCGTGCCACTACGGCAAAGAAGGCGATGATAATGGTCGCGACCAGGACCTTGAGCATGCGCTCGTAGAGGCGGGCCCCGGGTATACCCCGGCCGTAGTTCCAGGTTATGACGGTCGATACCACTAGAATGAGAAAGCCGAGCCCAACCAGGAATGCCGTGCGCGTCCCGCCAGTTGGCTGCCAACCGGTTGCGACCGCGATCATGTCCTCCGTCACACCCGCGGCCAGTGCATACTGGGGTAGGTGGAAGACGAAGGTGGCAACAAGGGTCGCGATCGCCCACGCCCATGCCAGACTTGGATGGACGAAGCGGCGCATCGCCTCGAAAGGCCGGACACCGGTCGAAAGCGTCTGGTGGGAAGCCGCCATGAGCATGACGATCCCCACGATCATGGCGAGGGGCTGGACCCAAAGGAGCGAGTAACCGTAGTGGGCGCCGAGATAGAGGGAGGCGACCGCGCTCCCGCTCCCCAAGGTGAAGGCGCTCTGGAGCCAGCCCGGTCCGGTCAGGCGGAGATATCCCCGCCACCGGCGCGCTCTGCTTGCCCCCGCGAGTTGATGAAGCGACGCCCGCTCTTCGGCCAAGGTGGCGGGCGTGGCGGCCGACCAGGTCACGTCGTCCGCGGTTTCAGCCGCCAGGCAATCACCAATCCCAGCAGAGTCCAGCAGACCAGATGATTCAAAGCCAAGAATGTCAGATAGTCTCTTGGCTGGGGTCCGAAACTCATCTGGAGCACGTCATCGAACAGCGCAATGATCACTCCGATCGCCACCACAAAGAGAACGCGAAAAAGGTAGACCGACCTGATCCGGTCGGTGGTCACCGACAGCATCCAAGCGGCCAGCATGGGGACGACCAAAGCAACGAAGAACGGAGTGAGCGTCATCGGCGAACCTTCTCCGTGGGTTACACCCTGGTAGGTGATGGAGTACACCGGCTGGCTCCGATAATTTGCTATCGCCTCCTGCTGTTCGTTCGGAAGGTAAGGAACGGAGTAGGTACCGTTCTCAGTGATGTTCGACTTGAGAGCCAGATGGATCTCCAGCTGGGCATCCACCGGCAGCTGGCGGTGGATCAGGCTGCTCTTGTAGGGAATCATGGCGTTGCTGATGAACAGCCAAGTGAACATGACTACTGCCCCCAGCAGGCCGGCAACGACGACGTCTCTCTTCATCTATGAACTTCCTTCCAGCAGTGCTCAGACCACCGCGCCGTCGATGTAGCCGGGACAGGCCCAGCACAAGGCATGCGGGCCAGCCAGGGCGGCGAGGCGTGACTCCAGGTGCCGGCGCTCGGCCGATCCCATGCCGGCATCGGCGTCTGTGACGGCGCGAACGATCTCGATGTTCTCCTGCAGGATGGGCATGCCGTGATGGCCGATCAATGCGCTTGCCACGCCCTTCTGCGACAGAGCATACCGCACCAGTTCATCCGAAGTCGCCGCCTCTCCCACGATGTCACGCATCACCTTCATGGCCAGGACGCCGACGTCCTTCGAGCGGGCAACGGGCAGCGTCTCGCTGACGTACCCCCCGTACCCGGTAGGATTCATGGCCAGCAAGGCCACGTCGAACTCGAGCTTCTCAATGGCTTCCCGGCTCCTCTCGGCGCTGTCCATACTGGAGAAGCCGATGAAACGGACCGATCCCTCCTCCTTCAGCCTGCGCATCTCAGCGTAGACGCCACGCTCCAATACCGCGATATCATCTCTTGGCTCGATGGCGTGGATCATCAGAACATCGACGTAGTCGGTCCTCATCCGTCGGAGGCTCCGGTCGAATTCGCGCATCGCGCCGGCTGGGTCGCGCGAGTCGAACTTGGTCGCGATGAACACGTGGCCCCGGATGGGAGTGAGGACTTCACCATACCGCTCCTCGCTGCTCATGTTGGCTCCCCACTGGTAGCTCGAACTGGTGTCGAAGTAATTCACCCCGAGTTCGACCGCCCGTTCCAGCATCGGTTCCCACGCACCGTCCTCGTTGCGGAGGAACTGCGAGCCGCCGCCAAAGGAGAGCAGCGAGACTTCCATCCCGGTGGCGCCGAGCGTTCTGGTCGGAATAGGCGACGCATCCTTCGAGTAGCTCCCGATCAAGCCACCGGCGGACGCGGCTGCCAAGCCCGCGGCCGAATAATGAATGAACTCACGCCGGGATATGTTCTTCTCTGGTGCCATATCGCGCCGCCCCCTATCGTGTCGGTGAGAGATTGTCCGCCTCCCAATATAGCCCTCGCGAGTGTGCGCGAAGAAGATGCTATCTCCAGACGAGCTGAGGCGGGTGAGATGGCGATTCTTGAACCGGGGAAGCTCGATGAAGCGAATCCGTGGCATCGCTATAGTGGCTGCCTTCTTCCTGGTGGTAGTGCTGGCCGTCTGCGGGGAACCGGACGCTCAGACGGGGCTGACGCCCAGCCAACAGGCGGCGATCGAAGAGGCAATTCCCGATCGACCCATCGTTCGACCGGCGGAAGCGCGCTCGCTTCTCATCTTCAATCTCTCCAAGGGATACGTGCACGAGAGCATCGCCTGGGTGGATTTTACGATCGCCGAGATGGGCCAGAAGAGCGGCGCCTTCACCGCGGTGGAGAGCACCGATACCACCATGTTCCAGGCAGAGAATCTCGCGCGGTTCGACGCTGTGCTCTTCAACAACAACACGGGCGAGCCCTTCACCGACCCGACCCTTCGGGCCAACCTGCTCGCCTTTGTCCGTGGGGGAGGAGGGGTTATCGGCCTCCACGCCGCGACCGACGGCTTCTTCGAGTGGCCCGAGTTCGGGGAGATGATGGGCGCCTACTTCGTGAATCATCCATGGAACGAGGAGGTCACCCTTCGGATCGAGGAATCCGATCATCCGATCACAGCAGCGTTTGATTCTTCCAGCTACGTCGTAGCCGACGAGATCTATCAGTTTCGTGAGCCATACTCGCGCGATCGTTTGCGGGTGCTCATCTCACTCGACACAGCACGTCTCGATCTGGAGCGGGATGGGGTCCAGCGTGCGGACCGGGATTTCGCCGTCGCCTGGATCCGCGATGAGGGCGCGGGGCGAGTGTTCTATTCCTCACTCGGCCACCGGTTCGAAGTCTTCACCGATCCCACTATCCTTAGTCACTGGCTGGCAGGCATCCAGTACGCGCTCGGCGATCTCGAGGCCGACGCCACGCCAAGGCAGCGGGCCGAGTAGGAGGCGGCCTCCCGCCACGTTCCTACCGGGGTACTCGGTCTATCCTGATCGCGGAGTCGAAGTCCAGATAGTGGCGGTAGAAGCGGTTCTCCATCCAAAGCAGCGTCGGCGATGACCGGCCGTATCCTCTGATCACGAAGGGACGGACGTTGTCGTTCGCCGAACCTACCGTGATCGGCCTCGAGCGCCAGCTTGACCCGCCATCCCTAGTCCACCAGCGCTCGATCTCGAAGGCACCCGCCACCGGGCGTGACAGGTAGACCACGGCCGGATCCTCGTGGTCGAGTACGATTCCCCCCGAATAGTGGGGCTCGGGCTCGGCTTTCCCTTCCGGCGTCTGCGGGAACCAGCCGCCGGCCGCCGTGATCTCGTTGTCGAGCCATTCCTCGCCGTTCCAGCGCGCATAGTGATAGCGGTGATCGGATTCCTCGGGCAGACGTGTATAGACGATGGCCGGATTCCCTTCCTCGTCCGCGGCAACATCCCAAATCCAGGCTCTGACTCCGGTGACCCGCCCGTCGTACACCAGATCGGCGCGCTTGTGGATCAGAGGAAGTTCCGCCATCGCCCCGACCGGCGAGCCGTCGGCTCGAGTGAATTCGCCGTTCCGGTATTGGATGTAGTAGATGCTGTTCTGCGGTTCGTTACGCGGATGCCCGTCCGTGAATGCGAAGTGGATCGCGTCGCGTCCGTTCGACGCGATCTTCACGTACGGCCGAACGACGTCAGCCTCTCAGCCTCATCCGATTGGATCAGGGTGCGGGCGGGCGACCAGGTGGCCAAATCGTCGGTGTAGCTGAAGCTCGGCTTGAAGTTGCCGCCTCGCCAGAAGAGGTAGATACGTCCTCCCTCATCGGCCAGGCGGACCGGGTTTGGATAGGTGTGTCCTCTCGGGCCTTCGGTATTCGAGCCGATCTCGTACCGCTCGCTCCAGGCACTGATGTCCTCGGGCTGCCGCGAGAGCCGGTAGTACATCGCGTCGGCGACCGCCGATCCGTGCGATGTGTAGAACACCACGGCGGTGCCATCCGGCAGGACCATGAGCGAGGGGTTGGCGTGATCGTCGCGGTTGAAGGCTGGGTGTACGGTGTGCTCGCCCCGTTGGCCGGTCTCGAGGTCGAGGCTCGACACGACGATGCTGCCCGCCGAGTCGACCCACCCCGCATAGATCCGGTCGTGGACTCCCTGGAATCGAACCGCGCGCGGATCGCCGAACCAGCACCATGCGCCGCTCGAGGCAAGCTGGGGATACTCCTCCGCCGGTCGGGGCTCGGGCGGCCCCGGCTCGCATCCGGTGACCCCACCGGCGACCTGCATGAGAGCGAGGCATGCAAGCGCCCGCTGCTTCCAGGTCATCGTGCCGACACCCAAACCAAGAACGCTCC
>JBDHHL010000381.1:0-4698 GCA_039589375.1 Gemmatimonadota bacterium
CGAGGAGCACGAAGAGGCCAAAGGGGGTGGCCCCGCTCACCGTCCCTTCGAACACGTCACCGAGGTGGCGTTCCATGTATTCCATCTTCTTGAGCTCCACGGATTCACGCTCGGCTTCCACGGCCTGGCGTTCTCGCACCGAAGACTGAAGAGCCACGGAGGCGAGACGCTCGCTCCAAGCCTCCGGAACCGCGCGTCCCTCTAGGATCGTCCGGCGCAGAATCCGGTGAACCGCCAAGTCGGGGTAACGTCGAATCGGCGACGTGAAATGCGCGTAGGCGTGCGAGGCGAGTCCAAAATGTTGGTTCAGTTCGGCACTGTAACGAGCCTGCTTCATGCTGCGGAGCACCAAAGACGAGACGATCGCCTCCTCCGGTCGCCCGTCCACTTGGGCCAGAAGACGTTGCAGCGCTCTGGGTGAGGGGTCGTCTGTCCCCGGTAGGCGAAGATCGAGCCGCGAGACGAACTCGCGAAGACGGTCGAGGCGCTCCGGGTCCGGCGGTTCGTGCACTCGGAAAATGAAAGGCAAGCTCTGCTTGATCGCCATCCTGGCAACCGACTCGTTTGCCAGGATCATGAACTCCTCTATCAACTGGTGTGTTTCGAGTCGCATCAGCCGATGGACGTGAGTGGGTTCACCTGCCGCGTTCACCACCACACGAGCCTCAGGTAGGTCGAAGTCGAGGCTGCCACGAGCCTGTCGTCGTTCTCGCAAGGACGAGGCAAGGTCCCGCAGCTGGCACAGGGCCCGCTTCAACTCGCCGTCGGGCGTCACGGTTCCATCGACGATCGCTTGCGCCTCCTCATAGCTCAGAGCGTAGCGGCTGCGAATCACACCTGCCGAGACGTCCGTCTTCAGCACGTCTCCGCCGCTGTTCAGCTCGAACTGGACCGATAGCGTCAAACGGTCCATCCCGGGTTTCAGCGAGCACAAGTCGCCCGAGAGCGCCTCGGGAAGCATCGGCAGTACCCGATCGACCAAGTAGACGCTAGTGCCCCTGCGGAAGGCTTCTGCGTCGATGGCGGAGCGCTCGTCCACAAAATGCGAGACGTCCGCTATGTGAACGCCGACACGCCAAAGATCCTTCTTGAGCCGCTGGATGGAGATGGCGTCGTCGTGGTCTTTGGCGTCAGCGGGATCGATCGTAAACGTCAGCGACTCGCGGAAGTCGGCGCGGCCCTCGAGCTCGACTCCTCCCGTAGCCCGGCTTCGGATCTCGTCCGCATCGGCGAGTACGGTCGGAGGGAACTCGGCGGGAAGTTCGTGGCTGTGAACGATCGCCAGGATGTCGACCCCAGGATCGCCTACGCGTCCAAGTACTTCGATGACCTCACCCGCTGGATCGAGATGCTCGCTTCCCCAGTCGGTGACTCTGGCGACGACAACGTCACCATCGCGGGCCCCGCCCTTGGCATCCACGGGCACCAGCACGTCCCGGTGAAGCGATCCCTCGCGCGGCACCAGATAGGTATAGCGCCGCGAGCTGTGGAGGACGCCTACGACGTGCGTGCGCGCCCGCTGGAGCACCTTGACGATCGAGCCTTCTGGGTTCCGCCCTCGGGGCCGGCGCTCGACGCGAGCAGCCACGTGATCGCCATCATACGCGTTGCCCAGATTCGACGCTCGAACGAAGAGATCGTCCCCACCGCTGTCAGGGATCACGAACCCGTGCCCAGCACGAGTGACCTGCAGCCGCCCGACGGTTAGATTGATGCGACCCGGGACCGCGTAGCGCCCTTTTCGTACCCTGTAGATCTCGCCATCGCGTTCGAGGTGCCGTAGCATGCGCCGCAACCCACCGTATTCCGCCGGAGCGACCTTCAACGCTTTGGCGATCTCCCTCGGCTTCAGTGGCCGCTCGGCATTCTCGGCCAGATAACGAAGTACAGCCTTCCTATCCGTCATCGTCCGTTAGGTCGGCGGAAGTAAGCCTAAAAAAAAGCCTTCGCGAGGAAGGCTTCTCGAATGGTGCATCTTCCGGCGCGGACTCAGAACACGACGCCGAATGTGACCTGCACCGCCTCGTCGCCTGTCGCAGCGGTGACGTCGTCGAACCCGCGGCTGAGGTCCAAGTAGAACCAGTCGTAAGTTACGCCCAAGCCCAGCGACGGACCTCCCAAGCCGGTCTCCAGGAACGCATAGCCCGCTCGCAGGAAAAAGGCCTCGGCAACGCCGAACTCGGAGCCGATCATGACGTCCGGGCTACCCAAATCCCGCGCGTGGTCTTCGAGGTCAACAGCCAGCGCCAGCCTCAAGTTCTCGTCCTTAGTGAAGACGGACAGCGCGTCATAGGCCACCCCGACCCGTACGCGTGTGGGCAACGGATCTTCCTCGGTCGTGCCCTTCAGGGCAAACCCCAGATGCCTGATAGAGGCGCCAAAGGAAAGCGGAATCCCTACAACGTGATCGTAGATCAGCCCAAGATCGACGGCATGAGTCGAACGGGTGAACGACTCGCTGTCCACGCATCGCCCGTCGCAACGAAAGACCAGCTGAATGACCTTGTAGTTAACGCCGAATTCTAGCGTGCTCACGAGTCGAGCTGCGAACGTGACGAGATACTCCTGGTTACGGAGATTGATAGAGCCTTGCACGGCGCCGTCAATGCCGGTGCTGGGCAACTCGCCGTAGTCGACCAGATAATACGTGACGCCAAGAGTACCCAAGCTCTCGACGGGCCACAGAAAGGAAAGAACTTCGCTGCGGGTATCGAAGGCGGTCTCGCTGTGGTTGAAGAGCAGTTGAATGCCCTTCAAGCTGGCTGCGCCCGCTGGATTCCAGAGAACGAGGTCGCCGGCACCGCGCAAACCGGTAACCGCTCCACCCATGCCAACGGCTCGCGCGCCGATAGGTAGAAGGAGGAACTCGGCGCCCTCAGACGTCCTCGACGCTTCCGTGCGTCGGTTGACCTCGAGCGCCTCTTCCTCGCTGCCCGGCAACAACCCCTGTGCGCCCGCCGAGGGCGGAGCGCCGAGAAGCGTCACCAGAGCGGCGACCAGTGCGTAGCTAGAAAGATTCGGCCTCATCGATCAGCATGACCGGGATGCCATCATCAATATTGTAACGAAGATGGCACGCATGACACAAGAGGGCGGAATCCGCCGCCCTGTACTCCAACTCGCCCAGGCACTTGGGGCAAACGAGTACCTCCAGCACCCTTTCCTCCAATTCTGGCTTCTGCATTCCCCTACTATCTAAGGCCTAACCCGCTCGTTGTCCACCACTAGCGTTCGGCGGAGGGAGCCGGAAGCCAAGCTGCTCGAGCCGGGGCCGCTTTCGCCGCCAGTCCTGCATCACTTTCACGCGTAGCTCGAGGTAGACTTTGCCGCCGACCAGATCCTCTATCTTCAGTCGCGACAGCCGACCAATCTGCTTGATCGACGAACCGCCCTTGCCGATGACTATTCCCTTCTGGCTTTCCCTCTCAACGTAGATTATGACCCTTACATAGATCGGATCACCGTCTTCGCGGAACTCGTCAACCTGGCATGTGATGGCGTATGGAACCTCCTCGCGCAACAGCTCCATGCACGTTTCGCGCACGAACTCCTGGGCGAAGAACCGCACCGGCTGCGTAGCGGTTTCATCCGTCGGGAATAGAGGCGGGGATTCTGGGAGAAGCGGAACGAGCCGCTGCACGAGCCGATCCAGTCCCGACCCGCTGACGGCGGAGACCGCGTGCGTGGGGAACCCCGAAGCCTCGGCCTGCGCTATCAGGGTCGCCTGCTCAGCGGATTCGATCAGGTCAGACTTGTTGATGGCTATCAGCACGGGAGCCGGTAACGAAGTCAGGGCCTTGACGGTCTCTTTGTCGGGCAATGTGCGCGGGCGAGTCGCGTCAACGACGTAGGTGATGACGTCTGCCTCCTCGAGCGATGAGGTCGCCGCAAGCCTCATCGCTTCCTGTAGCGCGTAGCGGGGCTCGATCAGGCCTGGAGCGTCTATGAACAGGACCTGGTAGGCTTCGGTGGTGACAAGCCCGGCTATCCGCTCTCGGGTCGTCTGCGCCTTGGGCGTTACGATGCTCAGGTGCGTACCCACAAGGGTATTGAGCAGCGTAGATTTTCCCACGTTCGGCTGCCCCGCCAACGCTACGTAGCCACAGCGGTATGGCTCCGAGCGGTCGTTTTCCCTTTCAGTGCCCACGATGTGTAATGGCTAAGGCAAACGCCGCGCACCCTCTGGGGGGTACGCGGCGTTTGCGTATCATACGCCGGCAGCGACCTACTCTCCCACGAGCTCGCGCCCGCAGTACCATCGGCGCGGAGGGGCTTAACTACCGAGTTCGGGATGGGATCGGGTGTTTCTCCCTCGCTATGGCCACCGGCAATCCTGCATCTATTAAGTCGAGTGGGGTGAGCTAAAGCTGTTTGTGAGCGTTGTTTTCGTAAAGGGCATTGAGCCGCACGGTCGATTAGTACGGCTCGGCTTAACGGATCGCTCCGCTTACACCTGCCGCCTATCTACCCAGTAGTCTCCTGGGGACCTTCAGAGAGCTTATGCTCTGGGAGACCTAGTCTTGGGGTGGGCTTCCCACTTAGATGCTTTCAGCGGTTATCCCGTCCCGGCCTGGCTACCCTGCACTGCCCCGGGCGGGACAACAGGTACACCAGAGGCCAGTCCCTCCCGGTCCTCTCGTACTAGGGAGAGCTCCCCTCAAGTCTCCAACACCCACGGCGGATACAGACCGAACTGTC
>JBDHHL010000382.1:0-4693 GCA_039589375.1 Gemmatimonadota bacterium
CGGGCGGGACGAAGAGGGTTGGGCCCATTACCAGCGCGCGTTGGCCCTGGCGGATCGCGACACGGCGGGTGCCTTGTGGGCCCAGGTGGCCTCGATCACCCGGCCGGACGAACGTGCGGCCTTCGCGATCCTCGAATCAGAGGCTCGCCAGGCCTTCTTCCAGGCGTTCTGGGCGCCTCGGGACCCAAACGTGCGGACGCCGGAGAACGAGCGGATCGGCGAGCACTTCCGGCGTCGGGCGGAGGCGCGTGATCGTTTCCGGCTTCAGCATCCGCTGTCGCTCTTTCACTACTCGCGCGAGTACCGAAACCAGATCTCCCGCGTGTCCAGCGCCGAGCGCGAACGCTATGTGGCGGACCAGCTCGGGAAGGGCTCGCGCATCGCCGAGGCGCTCGGCTCGCTTCGGATACGCACGGCCGCCGACCCGGCCATGGTGGCGCCGGAGCCCGGTAGTGCCGGTCCGGCTCTGGAATGGCCGCTCGATGCGGAGATCGGATTCAGCAAACCGGACTTCCAAGCGATCAGCCCTCAGATAACACCGCTGGGTTACAACCTGCCAGACATGATTAGCGATCGCGGCCTGGTCTTCATCCGGCACGGGGAGCCCCATCGTTACGACTTCCTGACGCTCGACGCAGAGGAGTGGGCCTACGAGTCCGATCCGCCGCTGCGTCTTAGATTCAGCGGCGGGCCACGCATGGGAACCGTGGGTGCCGACGGGGCCCCAATACTCCCGGAGATGATGTCCCGGTCGCTGAGTGGCGCGCAGGCGCGATCGTGGGTCGTCGCGCTGACCTCGGACCGGTCGTCGCTGGCCGCGCCCCTGATGTTCGGCTTCTGGTTCGCCCGATTCCGAGCCCGTGATGACCCGGCCCGAACCGAGCTGCTCATCTTTCCGGAGCCCGGCCTCGCGGCGAGCGCCGTACTCTGGGACGGGGCCGGGCAACAGCTCGCCCGCGCCGATGCGGAACCGGGCGGCTGGCTCGAGCTGGAGGCCGTCCCGCTCCGGGCTCTGTTAGCGCTCGACGTGGAGCGCAACGACTCGCTGGGCCGCGTCCGCAGCGTCGTCGAGCTTCCGGCCTTCGGTACGGACACCCTGGCTGTGAGCGATGTCTTGGTGGCGCAGGCCGTCGTTCCCGTTGACGGCGTGCGGGAAGAAGTGGCTGCTCACGTCCTCCCGTCTCTCCGGCTGCGCGAGGGGCTCCCCTTCGTCATCTACATGGAGGTGTACGGACTAGAGGCGGAAGACGGGTTGCACCACTTCGAAGTGGTGTACGAATTCGAGCGCGAGCGCTCGTGGCTGATGCGGCTGCTGGGTGGGCGTGACTGGGTCGAGTTGCACCTCGAGCGGACGAGGAAGGAGAGCGAGCAGGGTGTTGTGCCTGAGCTGACCCGGATCAGCCCCGGGGAGATCGAGTCCGGACACTACGTCCTGCGGATACGTGTGCGGGACCTGGCGAGCGGCAGGCTCTCCACGCGCCGCTCGGTTTCCCTCGACGTCGGGCGCTAGCTCATCTAGCTGCAACCAGGCTGTCGCGGGGTATTCGCCGCCGCGCCCGGGTCGAGCTCATTCGCCAAGCAGCCCGGTCAGCCAGTGCACGACCCTCAGGCAGGATCGGCAGGGCTTGGCGTCCTAGGCGCGGCGACTTCCCTACGGCACCTCGACGCGCACCGGGACGGCCGACCAACCCTCGGGAGTGGCAGTTGGGGAAACTCCGAGTTCGCCCGAGATATTGTTACCCCAGCAGAACACATCTCCGTCCGCTGTCAGGCCGCACACGTGTCGATAGTACGTGGTCAGCGCTACAAAGCCCTCAAACGTATTGACACGAACAGGCTGTGGAACGATGCCGCCCTGCTCCCCGTTGCCGAGCTGTGCATAATCGTTCTCGCCCCAGCAGTACGCTAAACCGCTGGCTGTCAGGGCGCACGTGTGATAATAGCCGCCCGATATGGATGTGTACGAGCGGTTCTGCAACACTGGGACCGGAGTCGGCTGCATATCGCTGGTTATCTCGCCGTTGCCTAGCTGGCCTCCACGATTGTGCCCCCAGCAGTAGGCGTACCCGTCAGGCGTGAGCCCGCACGTGTGACGGTTGCCCCCGGCCAGGGAGGTGAAGCTGAGCCCGCCGGTGACGGGCACGGGCCTCCTGCTGCACATGCTAAGACCATCACCACACCTCTCTGAGGTCAGGGTCCCGAGCTGGCCGTCATGATTGTGTCCCCAGCAGTAGGCAGCCCCGTCAGCCGTGACCCCGCATGTGTGCGCGCCCCCCGCCGCCAAAGAGGTGAACGTAAGCCCGCCGCTAACGGGCAGGGGTGTCGTGCTCATGCCGATTGACGAGTCGGCCACGAGCTCGCTGCGGTCATTGGGCCCCCAGCAGTAGGCCGTCCCGTCAGCCGTGAGCCCGCACGTATGGTAGTAAGCGGCGGACAGGGACACGAAGCTGTGTCCGCCGCTAACGCGTACGGGCCTGCCACTCTCCGTCGTGGTACCGTTGCCGAGCTGCCCGTAACGGCCCCATCCCCAGCAGTACGTGCTGCCGTTGACGCCTGTGGCACAAGAATGCCAGCCGCCGACGCTGAACGACGCGAACACGACCCGGCCTTCTGTGGTGAACCTCGCTCCCACCCCTTCCTCGAGCGGATCACCCTCTGGATCGAGCACCCCGGTGGTAATCACGAGCAGGTAGGTGGTTCCGCTGTGCAGCGGCTCGTCCGGTATGAACTCGGCCCTTAGGCCGTCAGCCGTCAAAGCCAGCGTCCCTGCCACCGGCTGGCCGTTGAGCTGAAGCTGGAAGCTCTCAGCGGTCAGCGTGCTCGCGTCGACCGGCTCGCTGAAGATAGCCAGGGCGCTGGTCGAGAGCACGACGTCGGTAGCGCCCTTGGGCGGCACGGTGCGCACGACGCGCGGCCGCTTGCGCGCCGGCACGCGCGTCACGTACCTCCTGGTGCCGTAGTTGTGGTAGACTAGTGTTGTGTCCCAGGAGTATATTGACTATATGGCGGACCACTGTTACACTCCCTTCTCAGAGAAAAGGAGGGAGTCCTATGTGCAAAGGTCGCCCGCTGACCCCGCTCAGCCTCTCGTCCAACGAGCGCCACATCCTCCAGTCGATGACCCGCTCGCGGTCCTTGCCCCACGCCCTCGTCCAACGTGCCCAGATCGTCTTGCTCGCCGCTGAGGGCCAGAGCAACACCGCCATCGCTCAGGCGCTCGGCCTCTCGCGCCCCACCGTGGGGATCTGGCGCCAGCGCTACCTCGAGCAACGCATCCCCGGGCTCTATGACGAGCTCCGGCCGGGCGGGCCGCGCTCGATCGACGACGAACAGATCGCCGAGCTCATCCACAAGACGCTCAAGACCAAACCTGAGAACGGCACTCACTGGACCTGCCGCTCGATCGCCGAGGAGACAAACCTTTCCAAGTCCACCGTCCAGCGGGTCTGGAAGGCGTTCGGGCTCCAGCCGCATCGGCAGAAACACTTCAAGCTCTCCAGCGACCCCTTCTTCGTGGAGAAAGTGCGCGATATCGTCGGACTCTACCTCAACCCGCCCGACAACGCGATGGTGCTGTGCGTGGATGAGAAGAGCCAGATCCAGGCCCTCGACCGCACGCAGCCGCTGCTCCCTTTGGGGCTCGGCTATGTGGAGGGCGTTACCCACGACTACATCCGCCACGGCACCACGACCCTGTTCGCGGCTCTCGATATCGCCTCCGGCGAGGTCCTCGCCCAATGCAAACGGCGGCACCGCCACCAGGAATTCCTCCAGTTCCTCCGTCACATCGACTCCAATGTCCCGAAAGACCTGGAGGTATATCTGGTCATCGACAACTACGCCACCCACAAGCACGCCAAGGTGCGGCGCTGGCTCGAGGCCAGACCCCGCTATCACGTGCACTACACCCCAACCTATGCCTCCTGGCTCAATCAAGTGGAGATCTGGTTCGGTATCATCACCCAGCGCGCCATCCGCCGCGGCACTTTTCGCAGCGTCACCGATCTGGTGGCCAACATCGAGCGCTTCGTCCGAAACTACAACAAGGGCTCTCGACCGTTCGTCTGGACTGCCACAGCCGACTCAATCCTCGAAAAGGTTCAGCGACTTTGTGAAGCCATCGCTGGGACAGGACACTAGTCCGCTCCAACTTTACCCGAGGGATTGGTGCGGCGTGGGAAACCGCTCGAGACGTTATGCAGAGCCCGCCAAGGACCGCGCCTGACGGACTTGCAGGTTCGAGGAAACCTATGGTGATGATCATAGGTGGGGTCGATGTCGATCAGCGCATCGACCTGATGCGTGAATTGGCTGCCGAATTCGAGCTGATGCCGGCCGGGTCGAATCCCGTCCTCGCGAGACCGTCTGAAGAGACAGGCTGCCCTGATAGCCACGCTCCTTGACCAACTCCTGAAACAGAATCCGGGCTGAATACCGCGCCTCCGGTGCACGCCGGCGCAGAAACGCCGCGTGCTCTGCGAGAAGCCGTGTCCGATCGTGGCGCACGCCGGTAGGGCCGCCGCTCCGCTTGCCGCAGACAGGAACGGACCGTCTTCACATCCGGCCCAACTCACGCGCGATCGCTGACTTGTTCCACCTTTCCTCTCGGAACAGGATGTGAATCTCCCGCCACTTCTCCTCCCGTACCATCGGCTCCTCCCTGAGGCTTTCGACCGCAGGAAAGGCTACCCAC
>JBDHHL010000383.1:0-6041 GCA_039589375.1 Gemmatimonadota bacterium
GAGGCGCACGACGAGCGGGCGGTGAACTACAACCGTGACATCGATGCGTTCCCGCTGCTCAGACGAATTCTCGAGCGGATCACCGGCGGAGATTCGTTCTACCGTTCACCCACCGACATGGGCGTGAACCGGGCGAGCTTCGGGATCGTGGACGATGTAGCCGTGCAGGAAGCGGCCAAGCGGGAAGTAGTGCGGCGGTACTTCCGGTACGCGTGCGAACACGCCATGGGGCTCGCCGATCGCGACTCGGTGCAGCGGATCGAGCTACTCATGAACGATCTCGGGATAAGGCCCGAAAGCCGTCAGGTCGTGGGACCGGCTCGCGATGCAGCGCAGCGCGCCAAACGCACGGGCAAAGGCAACGACGGTATCTACTGCGGCGCAGCCGTCGAGCTACCGGACGGGTCGGTGGTGACCGGCTGCAACTCTCCGTTGATGCACGCGGCTGCCAGCCTCGTGTTGAACGCGGCGAAGCGGCTCGCCGGCATACCCAAGGACGAGCACATCCTGCCTGCGTCGGTCATCGAATCGTTGGGACACCTGAAGACGGAGGTGTTGAGCGGCAAACGCGTTAACCTAGACGCCGAAGAGGCACTCATCGCCCTCGCCGTGAGCACCGCGTCGAACCCGTCAGCCAAGGCCGCCCTAGAAGGACTCAGGGAGCTGCGCGGTTGCGAGGTACACATGACCCACATGCCGACACCCGGTGATGAGGCCGGACTTAGGAAACTCGGCGTGAATCTCACGAGCGATCCGGACTTCGCCACGAAGAACTTGTTCATGGGGTGAGGTAGGCGCCCCTTTGCGATCCCCGGCATGAGGTTACGTTCTTCGTAACCAAGGGAACCAAGGTTTCCTTTGCCAGGAGCCATTCGGACCCAAAACGAGAGCCCTGCTATGGACCTCAGTCGTTTCCCTCGTCGCCGATACACGGAAGGCTGGACCCCGCTCGAGCACCTCCCCCACCTGACCCAGTACATGAACGGCCCTCACATCTTCATCAAACGGGACGACCTCCTGGGGCTGGCGGGAGGGGGTAACAAGACCCGAAAACTGGAGTTCCTGGTAGCGGACGCCCTTCGACAGGGAGCCGACACCCTCATCACCGTAGGTGCAGTTCAGTCCAACCACTGCCGCCTCACCCTAGGGGCCGCGGCGAAGGAAGGGATGAGGTGCAGGCTCGTCATCGAACAGCGAGTGCCCGACTCCTACGATTACGATGCCACCGGCAACAACTTCCTCTTCCGCCTTCTGGGTGTAGAGAAGACCACGGTGGTGGACCTGGGTACCGACTTGGGTGCAGTCATGCAGGCCGAGGCCGATGAGCTGGAAGAAGAGGGGAGGAAGGGGTACGTCATTCCCGGTGGCGGATCAAACCCTCTCGGCGCATTGGGCTACGTCTCCTGCGCCCAGGAAATCCTGGCTCAGGCCTTCGACAAACGCCTGCAGTTCGAGCATCTGGTGTGCGCAAGCGGGAGTGGTGGAACCCACTCGGGCTTGCTGGTGGGTCTGGGTGCGATGAGCAGCGAGATTCAGGTGACAGGGATCGGCGTCCGCCGCTCCGTGGAAGAGCAGGAGGAGCTCATCGGTGCGCTGGTCACCGAGACCCGGGAGTTCCTGGGATTACCGTCGGAGCTGTCGGAGGGCGAGCTCGAGATCTTCGACGACTACGTGGGACCCGGATATTCCCTGCCAACGGAGGAGATGGCCGAAGCCGTACGGATCTTCGCCCGGACCGAGGGGATGCTCCTGGATCCGGTTTACACAGGGAAAGCGGCGGCCGGGTTGCTGGACCTCATCCAGAAGGGACATTTCCAGAAGGGTGAGAAGGTCCTCTTCCTCCACACCGGCGGCTCTCCGGGGCTGTACGCCTACCAGGACGTGATCCTGGACTGAACCGTGCTGGACGGCATGATAAGGGTCGCGCAAGACACCGCGCCTCGCGGCGCGTGTCCATCAGTTGCCGAGTCTGAGCGATGCTCTGCGGTACGCTGGCCTAGCTCTTATTCTGACCCCCTTCTTCCTCGCCGGAGCCACACTGGGGAGCGCTAGCTCTGCTTCAATACTACAGCTCGCGATTCACTTGCTTGCCTTACTGTGAGAAGAGTCACAGATTGGTGACATACCTACCGGAGAATGGGCTGAGGATCAGAGTGAACCCCACTGCTCGGAGTCCTCGTCTTGGTAGTAGTAGTCGACATACCTACCGGCTTACTCAACTGGCCTTCACAGGCGACCAGAGCGGCCAGTTGTAGTGGATTCTCAAAGACAAGACGGTATCTGAAACGAGCCAGGCTCCGCCCACGTGACCTATCAGATTCTCTTTGGCTAACGACCTACAAGGCAAGGAGAGCATCTGTGCGGTTACTGCGCAACTGAGGAGGGAGTATGCTTGCGCGAATCTTAAGAGGCTGGGGCGTAGCGGCGTTGTTTACGGTGTTCGCCGCTTCCTCGGCACTCGCCCAGGCCACCGGCAAGATTCAGGGCCGCGTGGTCGAGGCGGAGACCGGCGCGCCCATCTCGGGTGCCTTCGTGCAAGTGCTGGGGACGTCACGAGGCGCGATCACGGGTGAAGACGGCTTTTACTTCATCAACGAGGTACCGGCCGGCGTTCAAACGATCGTCACCGAGTTCATCGGCCACCGCACGGTGCGGGTCGAGAACCAGCGCGTGCTGGCCGGCCAGACCACGACGGTGAACTTCGATCTACCGACAGCGCCGATCGAGCTGGAGGAGCTCGTCGTAGAGGGTGAGTGGAACCCGTTTTTTGTGGTACCTCGCGACCAGGTCTCCTCGAAGGCGATCGTCACCGGCGTGTATTTGCGCCGGCTGCCGATCATCAGAGCCTCAACTATCGTCTTTTGGCAGCCGGGCATAATTCGGACGAACCAGGGGCGAACGATCCGGGGCAGTCGTCCGGCCGAGGAAGCGGTCTACATCGACGGCGTGATCACGCGCCGCTATGGGACCGGCGAAATCGAGCCGATCGAGCTGCCGACGAATGCGCTGGAAGAGGTGTCCATAACGACCGGCGGGATCGGGGCGCAGTTCGGCGACGCTCAGTCCGGTGTGGTAAATTACGTAACCCGGTCGGGCGGGTCGGACTTGGGTGGCTCGTTCTCATACTACAGCGACCAGCTGGGCCCCAAGAGTTAGCGGACCGGTGTGAACCGGTTCCAGGCCACTCTGGGCGGACCCCTGTGGCGCGACCAGAGTCTCAGCTTCTTCCTCGCCGGGCAGCTGGAAGGTCGTAAGTACCTGGGGCTCGGCGACGGCTGGAACGATGTGCCCCTGCTGCTGCAGGATGGGACGGCGAGGCTCCCGGTGACCGACAACCCGGCGTACGACCAGAAGGTCGCCGACTACTTCGGCAGGAATCCGGGTGACCCGGCTGTCTTCACGCTACCGCGCGATAGCGAGGCGCCCGACGGGACTGACAGCGTCAGCGTGGCCTTCCCGGACTACACGGTCTGGGACAACGGACGGAACCGGCCGTTCAACCCGAGCGACGAGTACACGTTGCTCGCGAAGCTATCCTGGGCGGGCCTCGGTCGCGGCAACAACCTGGATCTCTCGTGGAAGCGCGAGCGGGATCAGCGGATCAACCTCGATCTGGGGAATATCTACAACTCCCATGGTTACACCGGGAATTTCTCTGTGGGTGACGTGTTCACGTTGGGCGGATACTTCCTGATCAGCCAGCGGACCACCAGCGCAATCGCGCTGGACCTGAAGGCCAGCTACATGAGGTTCTTTAACCAGAACGGTCCCCTCGATCCGGAGTGGCTGCTCAACCACCGCGATCCGACGCTCGGCATCAACCTGGGCAACATGGATTTCCTGGTGGATGCCGACGATTACCCGGTCTCCAGGAAGCTCATGGAAGGATCGCGGTCGAACGCGTTTCCGGCCGAGTCGCTGATGGTCTATCCCGGCCGGTCGGACCTGCGCAACAGCCAGGGGCTGCCGGGGCTCACCGATCCATTGCGTATGAATCCCTACGGCTTGAGAACGGGCTTCCCGATCAGCGGATTCGGTGGCGGTGGGACGAACGGTCTCAGCTATCAGAGGGAGCGCAACTGGATCTTCTCGGGCACGGTGGACTGGCAGGCGGGCCGTACGCTGCGCGTTCAGGCCGGTGGTGAACTCGCCAAGATCCATATGGAGGGCATGTTCGTGCCCCTGGAGTCGAGTCGGAGCATGCCGGAGCTTTACGACCCGACGCGCGGCGGTCTCTTCGCGACGGGCCGTCTCGATCTGGGCGATGTGGTGATCGACGCCGGCCTGCGCTGGGACTATTTCGATCCTAATGGCGACTTCCCGCGCGTGCCGGGCTACGTGTTCAACGTACCCGACAGCCTGAGGGCGGACTTCATAACGTTGCAAGCGTACGATCCGGATAACCCGAGGTCGCTCGAGGACCGGCTGGTTCAGCTGGAGGACTGCGGCGGCGACGTCACGGCACCAGACCGCACGCGGGAGGACGGCACGGTCGTCTGCAAGCCCAACTTCGTCCAGGCGTCCTCGAAGGCGAACTTTTCGCCGCGATTGGGTATCAGCTTCCCGGTGACCGTGAAGTCGACCTTCCGGCTCTCTTACTCGCACAACGTGCAGACGCCGCCGCTGGGGACGAGCGATTTCGGGGTTGTGGCCGGGCAGTACGGCTACTTCCGGAACCATACGGCCGCGACGTCGATCTTCCACGGACCGTCCTCTTCGAGGCGGGTTACCGGCAGCTGATCGGCGAGGACCTGGTCCTGGACCTGTCGGCCTACTCGAAGAGTACGCGAAACGGCATCACAATTCGGAAGGTTTCCTACGAGAACCCGAACTTCATCGGCCAGAACCTGTTCATCAACTCGATGGTTAACGCGGACTACACGCAGATCCGCGGCGTCGACCTGCGTGCCGACAAACGGTTCGGACAGATCGCGCACCTGGGGGCGAACTACTCGTATGTCGACGCTCGGGGCACGGGCTCGGATCCTTTCACCTATATCAGCCTGCTGTTCCGGCGGAATACCAACGTATCCGTGATCACGGGTCAGCCGGTCATTCCTCCCAACGTGATCCTGCCGCTGGAACAGAGCCGCACACACAACCTTGCCGGCACGCTGTCGATACTCTTCCCGGTCGACTTCCAGCAGGGTACGACGATCGGGAGCATCCTATCCGACTTCGGCGTCTTCGCGCCGGCGCGGGTAGCGTCCGGTCTGAACTTCACGCGGCTACAGAACAGGGCGAACGGCCAGACGGGTCCGCCGACTTTCGCGGGCCTCGGCGGTACGATTGAGGAAGAATTGAACTCTTCGAACATGCCCTGGGAGAAGCGCCTGAACGTGCGGCTGACCAAAGGTTTCCGCGTGGCCGGGACCCGGATGCTCGTGTTCGCCGACTGGCGCAACCCGTTCAACTTCGAGAATACGAACCAGATCTTCCTGGAGACCGGAAACGAGATCAATAGTGAATTCCGGGACAAGATCGTCGGCGACCGGATGCGCGACGACAACTTGGACGGCGATACGCAGATCGACGGTTTTGACATCCTGAGCGAATCGCCCGAGAACGACTTCAACAAGTTCGCGTTGCTCCAGGCGGAGCAGCGTTACGGCGACGGAGATGGCTACTTCACCGTCGATGAGCAGGAGACGGCCTTCGGCGCCTATTACGATCTGTTCTGGGGTGTGCAGAACTTTGTGGAGTCGACCCAGCGGCTGCGCCTGGGATTCGAGATAAACTTCTAGCGATGCTGGGGCCGACGCAGTGGTTTCAGCAGGACGGAGAGAGTAACAGGGGCGAACCGGTGGGGCGGAGAAACCGCCTCACCGCGCCCCGAAAGCCCTCACAACTTTCGCCTCAGGAGTGGATATGAATCGCGCAACGTTTAGACGCCGACGAGTGGCGGGCGGTGGCTCGGCGGTCACCGCCGCGCTGGTCACGGCACTCCTGGTCTCGGTCTCGGCGCCGACACTGGCCCAAACGCCGCGGGACAAGTACGACCGCATGCGCGACCGCCAGACCAGGGAGAGCCTGTTCACGCT
>JBDHHL010000384.1:0-4675 GCA_039589375.1 Gemmatimonadota bacterium
TCGAGGAACGAGCGAGCGAGCCGAGCCTGTCGTTCGAGAAGGTGGTGCGTGAACTGAGGGCACGTGGCGTCCTATAGCGTCCTAATCAAGCCGTCCGCGGTCGAGGAACTCGAGGCCATACCGCGCAAGGCGGATCGACGCCGGATCGCGGACCGGATCGCCCGCCTTGCCGAGGATCCGAGACCGCCCGGTTGCGAGAAGCTCCATCGTGAGGAGCGATATCGGCTCCGCCAGGGCCCCTACCGCATCGTCTACTCCGTCGATGACGACGAGAAGAGCGTCATCGTCGTTAAGGTGGGTCACCGTAAAGATGTCTACCGCTGACTCGGCGCTGAGGCGGCGCCCAGCCCGTTGACAGGCCCAGCGAGATTGATGACGAGATTCGGCGTGAGATGCAGACCTCGCGCCGCAGCTGGTCCCAGGTCGTGACAGAGCTGGTCGAGGAGGCGCTGAAGATGCGGAGAGCGCCCGGCGTCATCTTCACCAGCGGCCCGGCCGGCCGGCGCGCCACCGTCGCCGGCAGCGGGATCGACGTCTGGGAGATCGTAGCGACCTGGAACTCCTGCAACCGCGACTACGACGAGCTGAAGCGCTATTTCAATTGGCTAGACGACGTGCAGCTGCGTGCGGCCCTCAACTACTACGCGTTGTATCCGGAAGAGATCGAGACTCGACTCGAGCTGGAACGCGGCTGGACGGAAGAACGGCTGCGTGCCGAGCTACCGTTCACCCGCCCGCTCGAGAGCTGAGACCAGGTCGGGGTGAAGTACCTGCTCGACGAGGACATCCACCCGCTCACCGCGGAGATCGCCCGCGGCCTCGGCCTCGATGTCGTCAGCGTTCACGAGATCGGCCGCCTGATGCTGCCGGATTACGAACAACTGGAGTACGCGGCCCGGCAGAAGCGCGTGATGGTCACGCGCAATCGCGACGATTTCATCCAGCTGACGTTGGCCTTCTTCCGTGGCCGGCAACCGCACGCCGGAATCCTGATCGTCCCCCACACTCAGCCGAACCGCGATCCGGAGAAGATGGCCTATGCCCTACGACGTTGGCACGACGCTCGTCGCGAGAGGGCCGGCCTGGCCCCGTACACCATCGACCTCCTTTAGACTAGGAACAACGGCCTGTGCCAGGCACAAGGACCCGCGTAGTCGCAACGTACTGCTTCAAGCTCTCAATCGAGCGCTACAGTTTACTAGTTGACCTGAGTATTTTTACTCATTATACTGAGTAAAATGCAAACGTCCAGCCACAACAAGGTCTTCCGCCGACCCGACTTCCAGACGATCCTCGCTCGCACTCGCGAGGCCCGCCGTTTCATCCAGGTGCTCGCCGGGCCGCGACAGACGGGAAAGACCACCCTGGCCCGCCAGGTCATCGATGCCGTGGCGCTGCCTACCCACTACGCGTCGGCGGACGATCCCACGCTGCGGGACCGGGCCTGGCTCGACGCCCAGTGGGAGGTGGGACGTCAGCGTGTACGAAGTTCGGGCGACCCGGCTGGCGGCGCGCTCCTCATGCTCGACGAGGTGCACAAGATACCGGGGTGGTCGGAGGCCACCAAGCGGCTCTGGGACGAGGACACCGCGTCGAACACGCCGCTGAAGGTCATGCTTCTCGGATCGGCGCCGCTGCTGATTCAGAGCGGGCTCACGGAGAGCCTGGCGGGCCGCTTCGAGTTGATCCGCGTAACCCACTGGTCGTATGAAGAGATGCGCGAGGCCTTCGGGTACTCTCTAGACCAGTACATCCACTTCGGCGGCTACCCCGGCGCCGCCCCGCTGGTCGAAGATCAGAACCGTTGGGCGCGCTATATCCTCGACTCGTTGATCGAGACGACGGTCTCGCGCGACATACTGCTGCTGGCGCGGGTCGACAAGCCTGCGCTGCTCCGGCAGCTGTTTCAGCTGGGCTGTGACTACTCGGGGCAGGTGGTCTCGTACCAGAAAATGCTCGGCCAACTCCAGGACGCCGGCAACACGACCACGTTGGCGAACTACATCGCATTGCTGACCGGCGCGGGGTTGCTCACCGGCCTGCAGAAGTACTCCGGCGCGAAGGTGCGCCAGCGAGGATCGAGTCCCAAGCTCCTGGTTTTGAACACGGCACTGGTGTCGGCGACGTCGGGCCGTGCGTACGAGGATGCACGGCACGACCCTGACTACTGGGGACGATTGGTCGAGTCAGCGGTAGGCGCACACCTGGTGAATGGGCTGTCCGGCACGGCCACCGACGTGCTGTACTGGCGCGACCGGAACCGGGAGATCGATTTCGTGCTGAGCCGCGGTAGTGTCATGGTCGCCATCGAGGTGGGCAGCGGGCGACGCAAGGACACGGTTCCCGGTCTCGACGCCTTCGCCCGGGCGTACCAGCCACAACGCAAGCTCATCGTCGGCCGCGGCGGACTCGAGCTCGAAGAGTTCCTACTGACACCGCCGCAGGATTGGCTCGAGAAATAGCAGGGCTGGCTCACCAGATCCTGTTGCCGTGTTCCGCCTCTGACGGGCAGAGCCCAACTCAGCGCACGGGGGGCAAGGAGCGATCGAACTCGCGACTGCGAGAACCCGAGTATATGATGGAGAGGAGCGTACCCGACTATAGACACATGCGCAGGATGTTCTCGAAACCGCGCCGGACCGCTGCGATGTACAGGGCACTCGTATCTGCCGGGCTGATCGCCACGGTCGCCTGCACCAACGTCATCGTCCCGCCGCGCGACCCATTGCAGCCGCGGCCCGTCTTCGTGCTCGATCACGGCCGACACGCCAGCCTGGTGCTGCCGGCGTCCGACAGCGTGCTGGTCCGCTACGCTTACGGCGACTGGGACTACTACGCCAAGGCGGAAACTGGCGTTGGCGAGGCTTCCGCCGCGGTCCTGCTGCCGACCGCCGCAGGCCTCGGCCGGCGCGCTCTGGCGGAGCCGGCCACGGAGGACGGCGTCCGCAGCGCCCTGCGCGTCGGGGTGGAGGCGGTCTACGAGGTGATCGTGGACAGCGCGGCGGCGGGCCGGCTGCTGGAAGTGCTGGACTCGATCTTCGACGCCGATCGGGAAAGCTTGTTCTACAATCGCGGGTACGACCTCGAGTTCGTGCGGCACCCGCGCCGCTACACCATCTTCCGGAACTCGAACTGGATGGTCGCCGACTGGCTCAGGCAGCTCGGCTGCCGGGTCAGCGGGTTGCTGCTCTTCTCGAAGTGGAAGTTGGATACACCGTCACCGCTGCCGGCGGCGGCCGGCGAGCGAGATCCCGCGGCCGCATCGCGGATGCCGGCGACAGGCATACCGCCTAGAACGAGACGGTGATAGCGGCTAGGGCCGATTTCCAGCGGGTCCAGCCGACCTTCCACCACGCGACGACTTGGGCGCCGATCAGGCTGGCGGGCCGTCGTGGGCCGGGAGCGCGGGCCGGCCTCGGCGTGAACAGGTGTCGCTCGAGGTCCGTCTGGTACAGCTCGGCGAGCGAGGAGCGCTGCTGGGCCATCACTTCCCTCCTCCTTGATCTCTAGCACCCGTTAGACGGCAGGCCGCTTACCGGCGCTCGTGGTCTCTCAGAGGTTTTCGTGCTGGCGGGTGGCGGGTCTATCGGGTCGGCGGGTCAACTGGCGGGCTCCTGTCAGAGCGTTCTTGCATACAGCGTACCCGATTCGCGCTTCGGAACCGGCGCCGCAAGCGCCTGTGGCCCTTGCGGATCGGTAAAAGGCGCGAGACCGCTCGGCACGGGCTTGTCGGGCGGCTGCCACAATCTGTGTCGCTGGCAAAGAAGAGCCCGGAAGCTGACCTCCGGGCTCTTTTCCTCCAGACCGCCGCAGGGACGCGGCGGACTCCGACCTGCTTATCGTTACTCGTCTGTCACTTTAACCTTCACCACCAGCCAGACGGCACCACAGATCATGAGGGCCGTAACAACGATCAATGCATTCTCCAAGAGTTCCTC
Source organism: Gemmatimonadota bacterium (assembly GCA_039589375.1). GTDB lineage: Bacteria > Gemmatimonadota > Gemmatimonadetes > Palauibacterales > KS3-K002 > JASFMO01. Next base: position 3,939 of record JBDHHL010000384.1, read on the forward strand.
CCACCATCCCCGTTCACGGGGAAATGACCCGGCTTCAACGAATCGATCGACCCTTCGAGGGCGATCAGCAAAAGTCACGGCGGCAATGGGTCAGGGCTCTGTTCTTAGGAGCAAGGACGGTACCAAGCGCTATCCTAACCCATAAACAATTGTCATGTAATCACTTACGACACTTGGCGCTCGCCGGCTCCCATGCCGCGGTCGAGACGACATGTCCCAGGATTGGACGCAGGACTGGGCAAGGGATGCTGCAAGGCCTTCACGCATTTAGCGAGAGGCGGCCCGCCGGCTGAGCGGCTGACCGGGCCGGAAAACGACCGTATCATGCGGCTTTTCGCGAGTGGCCGGGCTGGCCCGCTCTTTGCCCTCTCCGAGGTCCCCGACGTGTATCCCATCTCTGTCCGCCAGGCCGCCTCGACATTGGCGGCGACCAAGACAAGAAATCGCTGACATAACGAACACGCGACAGGCTCGAACCTGAAACGGCGAACCGGAAGCAGTATCAGGAGGACCCCATGGCCACCTTCCTAAAGACCCTTCGTCCCAACGGGGACGACCTGCGGATGCAGGTCGATCAGATACTACAGAACAAGCAGCAGCTGCAGGCGCTGGTCGATCGAGCGTCGCGGTCGGCGAGCGAACTGAGCCAGCTGTCTACGCCGATCTCGGCCGCCCAGCAGGCGGTGGTATCGATCGGCGAGCGCTTGAACGCGCTGGAGAACCAGATGAGCGCGATC
>JBDHHL010000385.1:0-4674 GCA_039589375.1 Gemmatimonadota bacterium
CGAGTAGTCCTCTTGCAGATCGGTGTAATACTTCTCGGCTTGCCTTTTCATGTCTTCACGGTAGACCTGCATACCGGATTCGGCAATGCGGCAGTACTGACCCTACGGGGTCCTTGCAGGCAGGCGTCGAGATCGTCAACATGCTGCGCGGACACGATAGGCAATTGGGCGCGGCCGGAGACTCCATGGGCAATCGAGATAGATATGCGTCGCCACTACGCCGACTCACGCCTGTGATCATCATCTGGGCTTCGATCGGGGCGATCGAAAGCGCGCTGGCCCAGGAGCAGCCAAGCCAGGCAGACAGCATTGCGCCCCAGCAGGAAGACTCGGCCGGCAACACGCTGGTCCCACTGCCCGTGATCTTCTATCAGCCGGAGACGAGTTTCGGGTTCGGCGCCACCGCCATCTACTTGTTCCAGCTGGGAGACCCACCGCAAGATCCGGAGGCACAGGCGACGCCATCGATGGTCTCCGCCGTCTTCATCTACACGACGAAGAAGCAGATCATCGCGGCGATCGGGACGGAGCTGTATCCCGGCGGCGGTAGCTACCGAATCCAAGGCGAAGCGGCGGCCATCAAGTTCCCCACGAAGTACTGGGGGATCGGGAACGAATCGCCGGACTCCGCAGAGGAAGACTTCACGCCCCGGACGTTCAGCCTGTCAGCGGAGGCGCAGCGCAGGTTCGCAACAGGCTGGTACGCCGGCTTCATCTTCCAGATAGCACACCGTGCGTTGCTCGAGGTCGAGGAAGGAGGCCTGATCGACACGGGCGCCGCGCCGGGAGCTGAGGACGGGCGCATCATCGGGCTCGGTGCTCTGCTGACCCGCGATTCGCGGAGCAGTACCGTCTTCCCCAGGTCCGGCAGCTACCATCAGCTGCAGGTCTCTCTCTACGACGGGCTCTTTGGGAGCCAGCACGGTTTTGGAGCCATCACGGTAGACGTGAGAAAGTACTTCAAGGCGCTTCCTAGCCACGTCGTGGCCCTGCGCGCTCTCGGCGTCGCGTTCCCCGGCTCGCCACCGTTCGACTACATGCCTCAACTGGGCGGCGACGTCCTGCTACGCGGCTACTTCGCCGGACGCTACCGCGACCGCGAACTGCTCGCCTTCCAAGCGGAGTACCGCGCGCCCGTCGTCTGGAAGATTGGAGTCGTCGGTTTCGCCGCGGCGGGCCAGGTAGCCCACAACCTCGGCGGATTCCGGATCGGCGACTTCCACCCTTCGCTGGGCCTAGGCTTGCGATTCAAGCTGGCGGAGGATGAGGGGCTCAACCTGAGGGCCGACTACGGCTGGGGATTCGACGTGTCCGAGGGCGGCTTCTACCTCAGCCTGGGCGAGGCTTTCTAGCCACCTTGCTTCTGCGGTCGCCCCACCAGACCTTCACAGCATATCCTGACCATCGCGACACAGCACCGACTCACGGAGGGAATGATGCGTCTACTGCGCGTATTCACGGCCCTGGCCGTCTTCGTTACGCTCCTCTCGGCCGCCACGCTTCGGGCGCAGACGCCGGCCCAAGAGGCCCTAGAAAAGGCCGAACAGTTGGTACAGGCCCACGAGAGCCTGAACCATCGACTCGACATACTCGAGAAACTGATCGACGATGTTCTGTGGTTCGAGCGCGTTGGCGACCTGGCCGTGGTCGAAAAGGTCCGGATCTATGGACCACCCCTGGCCAACGAACAGAACCCGCCCCCAAGCGGTCCGGGTAATCCCTTCAAGTTCTACACGTACGTATTCACGCCGCGCGAGGACTTCGGCGGCAAGTTGCCGCTTCTGGTGCTTCCGCACGGCGGCGTGCACGCCGACTTCACCACGTACCACAGCCGCATGGTTCGCGAGCTCGTCGCTCAAGGCTACATAGTCGTCGCACCGGACTATCGTGGCTCGACCGGCTACGGCTCGGGGATCTATCGCGCCATCGACTACGGCGGCGAGGAGGTGGGCGACGTGCTGGCGGCGCGTGACTGGGTCGCGGAAAATCACCCGCGCGTGGACACAGACCGCGTCGGCATCATCGGTTGGAGCCACGGCGGCCTGATCGCGCTGCACAGCCTGTTCGACCACCCGGACAAGTACATCGTCGGGTTCGCCGGCGTGCCGGTCTCCGACCTGGTACAGCGGATGGGTTACCTGGGACCGCGCTATCAGGCCTACTACGATGCCGAGTATCACATCGGCGAGACGCCGCGTGAGAACCTCGAGGAGTACAAGCGCCGCTCGCCGGTCTGGAACGTCGAGAAGCTGACGCGCCCGGTCCGGATCCACGGAAATGTGTCGGATGAGGACGTCAACGTCATCGAGGTCGAGCACCTGATCCAAGCGCTGAAGGCGGCAGGCAAGGACTTCGAGTACGAGATCTACGATCTGCCCGGCGGCCATAGCTTCGACCGACTCGACGTGCCCGAAGCCTGGGAGGTGCGCCGCGTGATCTACGACTACCTGGCCCGTTACCTGAACCCGCCCCGCAAGGACGTCGAGCTTGGGCTGCGCGCGAACGGCCGGGCGTCACCCTAAGCGCGGGGTCGAACCGCCCGCGCCGCCGTTCACTAAGGGCTGGGACTCAGGTTATCGCGGGTTGGGCTGTACGCCGGCAGCGGCATCAGACTCAGACGCTCCTATGTCGGGAGCCTCGCCGGAGAACGCACTGGCTGGAAGATCCAGAACCGTCGTTCCCAGCCAGACGTAGAGAGAGGTACCGGCGTCGATCGCTGGACTCCCCGCAGCCAGCCCGAGATCCGCGGTGAGCAGGGGGTTGGCAAAGACACTGCTACCGACATCGACGTTCGATCCGCTGTTGTCGGTGCCGTTGTTGAAGAACAGGTTGTAGGCCAACTCGGAGTTGCCGTCGACTTTCTTGACCGCGAACGCCGTGTGACCGACGAAAATATTGTTCAGCACGACGGTTTTGTCGCCGCCGGTGATGCCGTGGCTGTTGTTGGCAAACGTGTTGTTGAAGATGTTGATGCGCTCGGGGATGCTGGCGGCGCGAAAGTCCTCGGTTGTAGTCTCTCCATCCATCATGCCGATGCCGGCATCGACGTTGTCGTAGATGTAGTTATAGGCGATCGCGAAGAAGCGGTCGGTCAGAACATCGTAGTGAATGAGTTGAATCCCATCTTCTCCGTTACCGTGGATCTCGTTCCCTTCGATGATGATGTTCAACGTCGGCCCGCTGTGGCTCTGCATTCGGATCTCTATGCCATCGTCGCCGTTGTCGCGGATGATGTTATCTAGGATAGCGACATCCACGGCATTATCGAGATCGATGCCGTCATCGCTGTTGTCTTCGAACGTGCAATACTGGACCAACCCGCCGCTGCCGTCTTCGTAGTCCACGCCGTCACTGGTATTCCGCACCACGCAGTTCAAAAGGTTGAACTTTGCGCGCGGAGTGATGCCGTCGTCACCGTTCTGGATGGTGAAGCCCTGGATAGTAGGTCGATCTGCGGCGCTACTCGGGATCCTGATCACGTAGGCGGCGCCGCCGCCGTCGAGGACCGTGCTGCCAATGAAACCCTCGTCGCCGGTAGGGAGGTAATGCGAGGCCAGGGTGATCGCCTTGGTGATGGTGATCTGACCGACGTAGGTCCCCGGCGCGACCAGGATCGTGTCACCGGAGGTAGCAGCACGGTGGGCCGCCTGAATAGACGAAAAATCTTCCGGAACTCTGAGCGTCGTGCCCTCAAACTCCGGCTGGGCCGTGCCGTCACACGCGGCAAGAACCAGAGTGGCCAAGGTGAACATGGTGGGGCAATTCATGCCATTAGACCTCCAGCGTCGACCCTTCTACTCCGTCAGCGACTCAGCAGTTCCGTAGTCAGGCGGTTGTCCAGCAAAGCGTGCGCCACCCAGCCAAAGCACGAGGACCGCCTCTGAATTTCCTAGATGAACAGTTGCACAGGGCTCAACCGTAGCGCAGACGCGACACCGTCTAGCCGGGCCGGGATCGGCCAGTATGCCGGAGACATCCCCTACTGGACCGTGGCCGAATCCGAGGTCTTCACATTCATCGCCGGATCATACAGGTATCCGCTAAGGATGAGATCGGTCACGGTGAACGTGAACACGTCTCCGCTGGACGACTTTATCTTGTCAGTAGAGAAGCTCACTACTCCGCTGCTGTTAGTGACTCCACTGCTCGGTCCGAGATCGGTCGAGTTCCAAGTCCAGAAGCCTTCGACCTCTACACCAGACGCTGGGACACCGTCGTGATCGAGAACCAACACCGTCACCCTGCCACGATAGTTGCTTCCATATTGATCTAGCGTCACGTCCAGTCCGCCGACATGAATCGTGGGCCAGGTCGCGACCGAGAGCGCATAGCTCAGATTTGACTCGTTACCGGCGGCATCCAGGGCCGAGACCTGGAACTCGTACGACGTCGCGGGAGTCAAGCCGACAGCGGTATGATTGGTGCTCGACTCGCTGCCGACCACGACCCCATCACGGTAGATGTTTGTAGTGCGCCACGCCGACGTTGTCGGTCGAGGCATCCCAAACCAGATCGATCGTTGTGCCGGTCTGAGCCGGCGAACCAAGATTCTGAGGCTGGCTTGGGGGAATGATGTCGGGTGGCTCGGCGGTGGTAAACACGAAGACGTCAGAATAGTCCCCTGCGCCGAAGCTGTTGTTGCCGCGCACGCGCCAGTAGTAGTCGGTCTCGTAT
>JBDHHL010000386.1:0-4657 GCA_039589375.1 Gemmatimonadota bacterium
AGCGCTGATATCCTCGTTCAGCACCACGAGCACTCCTTTGCCGATCGCTGCGCTCGAAACGGCTACCCGGACTCCATTCAGCAGATTCGCAGGTCCGTCCGCCGAGATCTCGTTCGCCGCGCGCATCGATCCCACGAGCACTACCGGGCGACGATCGCGGACGGTCAGGTTCAGGAAAAAGGCCGTCTCTTCCATAGTGTCGGTTCCGTGCGTCACCACCACACCGGCAAGCTCCGGATCCCCGTGGAATAACTCGCCGATACGCTGCGACAGCCTCAGCCAGTGCGACGGAGTCATCTGCGACGACCCGATGCGGCTGAATTCCTCTACCTCGACTTCCGCGTAGTCCAGAAGCTCGGGCACCGCTTGTACCAGAGCCGGCCCTTCCGTCATCGTGGCTCCGATCCGGCTGGCTATCGTGCCACCGGTCGTCAGTATCACCACGCGCGGCTTCGCGGTTTCCTGCGCGAACGACGGCTCGACACAGAGGATTGCCAGAAGTATCCAGACGAAAGTGCGGCGATCGATCACGCGAACGGGCTCCGGTTAGCGTGGCCACTCCGGCGACGGCGTCCCGAAGGGATACAGCCGATCGATGGGAGCGAACTGGTAGTCCAGCGCGTCCAATCGCGTCGTGCCGATCCAGGGGCCGGGGGCATCGACCACCAGGATGGTCTTTGCATACCCGGTCTCGTGGAAGCCGCGCCTGAAGTGCGCCCGCGACTTCAGGACGATGACGTCGTACTCGTCGGGGTCGATCGGACCCATCCGCAGCTGCTCCGGCGTGATGATCTGCGTATAGGTCGGAACCAGTAAGAGCATACTCCCATCGCCGTACTCGACGGCCGCTACCCGCTCGTACGGCCCGGCGGGACCGAAGTACCGAACGGTCCCGGTGACCCGAACAGGTGTACCCGCCTGTGGGCCGGTAAAGCCTCCAACCTCCATGTCGAACGGGTCACCGGTACCCACACCGCGCTCGGCCATCGTCTCCAGAGCACGCTCGTCTCGCAGCGCGGCGTAGAGGACGCGGCTCACGCCCTGGTCGATCAGCTGCCGTAGAATCCAGGTGGCATCGCCGGGTCGGTCCGAGTAGTCCCCCAACACCACCGGCGTCGCGCCCGCTGCGATCGCTTCCCGCGTGCGGCGGACGGCCTCTTCGGGCATCGGGAATTCTCCGTGCGCGAAGTCCCCGCGGACTCGCCAGATGAACTCGGCCATGTCGTCAGCGATGCGATCCGCCAGCGCCTGGTCGTTATCCGTCATCACGTGGACCGTCGTACCAACGTCCGGTACATCGGACCATGGATAGCCGAAGAAGACGCTCACATAGGCGCCGGGCTCGCGGGCCTCCCAGCGACGAGCCCGCTCCATGATGTCCATCGCCGGCGACGCGCCGGTCCACTGCAGCACCGTCGCCGTGATGATGGGAGGCTTGCGGGTCGCAGCAGTCGGCACGTAGCTGCCCCGCATGACCGCGCGCAGGAAGCGCGCCGCCCGCTCTCCCTGCAGATAGGCATCGTAGTGGGGAAACCGCTTGACCACGAACGCGCCGTTCGCCCAGCGCAGGAACTCCGCGTCCTCGTTCCCGTGCAGATCGAACGTCCCCACGATGGGAACATCGGGTCCGACCAGCTCCCGAACTCGCTTGGCGATCTCGGCCTCGGGGCGTGGGACGTCCCGCACCGCCATCGCACCATGCAGGGCAAGATGCACTCCGTCCACCGGCATCTTCGAGCGAAGGTCCGACAGGATCAGATCCATGAAGTGCTCGAAGCTCTGCTTCGAGTTCCAGCTGCGAGAGGATCCGCCGAACACCTCGTAGGGCGACGTGATGCCGACCGGTTCCACATCTCCATACTCCCGGGCCTGGTTCACAAAGCCCATGATGTACTCGCCCGACTCCAGTACGTCGTCGCCCTCCAGCGGCGGCTGGATCCGAGTCCAGTGCTCGACCTCGGTATCGCCGCCGGGGCAGAAGGTGCACGTCTCGTGCTGGTAGCGGATTACGGCCACGCGATACGCGTCCCCGGAACTCTCGGCCGTGCAGCCTGCCAGGACGAGCACCAGGGGAATGAGCATGCTCGAGAAAGAGGCACCCTGATAACGGAGTCGCGTTGAATCGAGATGAGCCATGGACACGGTCTCCCTGTGCGAATGAAGTTTGTACTCCGGACTAAGACGACGGGCACGCCTCCTCATCGCTCGGAAGGCGAGCTACCACAGCCCGATGCCCACCCCACACCACCAATCCAGCCACCAGCGCAGTGCCCACGCCCGCAGCGGCTGCCGAACCCAACCCTTCGCCACCCCAGACCACGACCGCCAAACCGGCCGCCGCCGCCACAGAGACCGCCCAGACGGACAGAACCCAGACGGTCCACTTCCGTTTTGTGACTAGGGCGAAAAACGCGATGAGGCCGGAAACGCCGTAGAGCAGTTGCACCACTACGAAGAGCTTGCGGAAGGCCGTATCCGCAGCGCTGATGAGTTCCAGCGAATCGTACAGGCCCGATATCGACGAAGCCAGCAGGACGATCGATACGATGGCCAGCCGTACCGCGGGAATCGCTTTCAACCAGTTCTCGCCTCTTTTGCGCGGCTCCCTGGTCCAGACAAGACCATCAGAGCTTCACGTCGATGCTCCCCAGAATCGCGAGCGTGGCCTCGGACTCGGACTCGACATCCTCGAGGCCACAGTTGTACGTCACGCAGAACAGGAACGGCCCGCTGCGAAGATACCACGTGCGCCAGGCCGTATCATCTTCGACCCAGGATCGCTGCACACCTTCCAGTCCACCAATCGTGACGGCCTCGAACGCCTCTCCGTCCCCGTACTGTCCGGCGAGAAAGTCCTGCAAGTCCGACTCGGTAACATCTCCCGAATCCTTGCGAACGAGCGACACCTGCAGGGCACCGACGCCGGCAGGTTGATAGAAGCTGGTGGAGACAGCGTCTTCCTCGACGATCCAGCCCTCGGGCAATTCGGCGGACCACCACTTACTCTCGTATCGATTCATCGGTTAGTCTTTCCCCGGTAGAGCCTGACGCCTGACGTAACAGCCGCAAGATAACACAGGTGGCCGATCTGGGCCTCAGCGTTATTCGATGACCACGCTCGCCAACTCGCCCGCGATGGCGCCCAGCGGCCTCCCCAGCGACGCTGGCACGCTCGTGTTCACCTGGACCGCGACAGCGATCTTCTCCTCCGGGTAGTACGTCATCTCGGTCAGGTATCCCGGAAAGAACCCGCTGTGCCCGTACGTGGTCCCGAGCGGCGTCTCCTGGACGATCACGCCGAGGCCGTAGCTGCTGCCCGGCCCCAGGCGGGCCGGGACACCATCCAGCACCTCGCCCAACAACTCGGGCTCGAACGCGCGCCCCTCGTAGATCGCCCTTGCCCACCGCGCGAGGTCTTCGGTCGTGGAGGCGTATCCCCCGCCGGCCCACTCGAACTGCGGGTTGATGACGAAACGTCCGTCCGGCAGCAGGACCTCGTCTCGGCCGAGAAAGGGATTGCCGGCTCCCGCATACCCCTGCACGAGGCCGGCGATGACGCGGCCGTCGGAGGGGACGGTATTGTGCAGGCCCAGCGGTTCCAGCAAGCGGCGCTCCACCTCTTCGTACAGGCGCCGACCCGTGATCGACTCGATGATCAGCCCCAGCAGGATGTAGTTGGTATCGGAGTACTCCCATCCCTGCCCGGCGGCGAACTGCGGCTGTTCATCCAGTATGTAGGCCACCAGTTCTTCGGGCTCCCAGTGCCTGTCCGGATCGCTCTTCAGGTCGACCAGGAACTCCTGCTTGAACTCGTAGCGCATCACGCCGCTCGTGTGATTCATGAGATTCCGGACGGTGATGTTCGACGCGTTGGGCACCCGCCCGAACCAGGGTCGGTCGCCCAGGTAGTCCGAGACGGCTGCGTCGAGGTCGAGGCGTCCTTCGGCCACGAGCTGCATCGCCACCGCGGCGTAGTAGGTCTTGCCGACGCTGCCCTGGAGCATCCGGTCGTCGGTCTGCATGGGGACACGGCGTGTCGAGTCGGAATAGCCAACGGCCAGCGCCAGCGCCGTTCCATCGGCCAGTACCACGGCCGCCGTAGCGCCAGGGAAATCTCCGGCGTCGTAGATCGCCTGGAAGGTCGAGTCGAGTCGCGCCTGCAGTGCGGCTGCGTCCGCCGTCGCCTGCGTTTGCGCCGCTAGCGGCGCCGCCAGCGCCGACAGCGCGAGAGCCGCCATCACGCGAGTCACTTTTCCGATCATTCTTTTTGCCATGGATCCCTGCGCCAATCGTGGTTTCTATCTTTGCTTCGGTACGGTACCATACCCGTGGCTTTTTCGCGAGTCGGGAGCCGCGCGAACAACCCGACACGACCGGCGGAAGCGAGCATTGACACCGACCGGCAGGGCACCGATCTTATTTGCGCTGAGAACACCAGCGACACCGTTAGGGGCCTGGCTCGCGCGCCGGTTCCCTTTTTTGTAATCTCACGGAGAGCAGCCACAGCGGTCGGGCCAGCAGAGGCTGGCGCCGCTGAAGGAAGGCCCAACGCGGGGGCGAGGACCGCGTAGCAAAATGTAGTCGGTAAGTGCGGCAGTGCCGGACTCCGACCACAAGAACAGAGAGGGAGCACGGCAGATGCGTACTACCGGGACAG
>JBDHHL010000387.1:0-4655 GCA_039589375.1 Gemmatimonadota bacterium
CGACGCACATTGTAGCGATTGGCACGCTCGGCACAGGCGCGAATTTCACGCCTACACAGGCCCGGCGAACCCAATATTAGGTCAATTTAAGGTCCTTTTTACCCCAAAATTAACCTAGTTTTGAAGTTCGGCGGCTTTGTCTCTTGGGGTACCACAGGTGGTGTAGATGTAACATGTCCGAGTGTGACGCCGGGTTTCCCTTCAGGCGCGAAGGAGAGACAACCAACGGGGAGCGCGCCCCGTTACGCTACGCAGGCCACTGCGCCGCCCGCACTGAGCTCGGTCCGTCTTATCTCTCTGTGTAGAGCCAGCAACCCAGGCCACCGGAGAGAACCCATCGCTGCTCGCGGAGAAGTTGAACTGGAGAGTCTGAGAGAACATCACGTCGCCTGGGGCGGGCGCGCAGCGATCAGCGGTCAAGCGCTGGCAGCGGCTCGCCGGGCCACTCATCCAGAGCCTCGATGAGACGAGCATGTATCGGGTCCTCAGGGATCTCCCCGATCGAGCGGCAAGACCTCGCGTGGTCGATCTCCTGGATAGCGTGAAGACCGGAGTATCCGCTCGCAGGAACCGGCGGCGAAATCGGGCGGCAAGATGAAGAACAAGGCCCATAGCAAGATCGCGAAGCTGGAAAGCCATGGAGGTGTTCTCCCGGACTGGTTGGTGTCGTCGTGATCGGAATCGTGGGCGTCAAACTGAAGCGAGCCCGCCCCCGCGCCCCCCTTGCAGAGTTCCCACCTATGCCACGGGTGCGCCCGCCACGGAGTTCACCAGCTCCACTTGCCCACCGTGTTCCAGCTACCGGAAACCCGTGGGCATGGTCGCCTCTCTGGGCACTGAGAACACCGGCGGAAACTGACTTGGGCGGTTGTGACCGGCGTTGTCACGCATATAGAGCTATCATGTGCGGGCCGATGAAGAGCTAGGCACTCGGACCCCCAGCCGAGGTGGCCACCACAGGGGAAACCGCGTGCTCAACCGCCAAAGAATGATCCTGGCCCTACTTGATCATGCCGGGGCTCCAATCCAGAAGACGATGCTCGTCAAGCTCGCGTTCCTTCTCCGCGAGGAGACCGCAGTCGGCCGAGATCGAACCTTTTACGGCTTCGTCCCCTACAAGCAGGGTCCCTTCTCCTTTGGGCTGTACAGAGAGCTGGAAACCCTGGAGCGCGACGGATACTTGGAACGCCGGAAGCAGTCGATCGGCCTCGCCTCACGCACCAAGAAGCTCAGCGGCGAGCAGATCGAACGCCTGACCCCGGCGCAGACCGATGCTGTGGCCTCTGTGGTCCGGGAGTACGGCGGCAGGAAACGGGCCAGCCTCCTGCGCAGCGTGTACAGCCGGTACCCGTGGTACGCTAGCAGGAGCGAACTTGCCGAGTACGTGCCCAAGCAGGTTCCCGCGCCGCCAAAGCGCGAGGCGGCCGCCTACACGGTTGGGTACGAGGGAAAGGCCGTAGACGAGTTCTTCAACGGGCTGCTCGCGTCAGGCATCGAAGGCATCTTGGATGTTCGCGCTAACCCGGTCTCCCGCAAGTACGGGTTCGCGAAACGGTCCATGAGCCGGATCGCGGACCATCTTGGCCTCGCTTACCACCATATGCCGGAGCTGGGAATCACCGGCGATCACCGCGCCGACCTATCCGACTTTGCCTCCTACCAGCGCCTTCTTGACCAGTACGAGAAGAAGATGCTGCCCAGGCGCATGGCGCACGTTCGGCAAGCCACGACCCTGCTCCAATCTCGGCCCTTGGCCTTGCTGTGCATGGAGAAGGACGTGAGATGCTGCCACCGTGGGCGGCTGGCGAACCGTGTGGCGCAGGAAAGCGGTCTCCCCGTCGAGCACCTGTAGCGGGAGGCCCCGGTGGAGCGGCTGAAGGTTCTCGTCACCGTCAAGACCTACCCCATCCCGTCTGCCAAGTACGACGAGCTTTCCTGCACAGCCGGAGTCACCGAGGCCGGTGACTTCATCCGGCTCTACCCGATCAACTACCGCGACCTGCCCTGGGAGCAGCAGTTCAGGAAATATCAGTGGATCGAAGTCATGGCTGAGAAGCACACCGGCCGCGACTTTCGAAAGGAAAGCTGGCGGCCGGACTCTGCCTCCGTGAAGCTGCTCGGTGAGCCCATCCCGCCCGGCCGGGGCGGTGACTGGTCGGCACGCGGGAAGTACGTACTGCAATACGTTGCGGCGTCCATGGAGGAGCTGCGCGATCGGCAAGAGCAAGACAATACGTCGCTCGGCATTTTCCGGCCGCGAGAGGTAATGGATCTGGTAGTGACCCCGGATGACGCTGAATGGAAGGAATCCTTCCTTGACGAGCTGCGACAGGCCCGGCTTTGGGAAAATCGCACGAAGAGCAAGGAATCGCCCCGAAAGGTCCCGTGGCGTTTCCAGTACCGATTTCGATGCGATGACGAGCGGTGCAATCGTCGTCACAAGATGACCATCGAGGACTGGGAAGTCGGCGCGTTGTACTGGCGTCTCGTAGACGAGGGCGCAACCCCGGAGGAGGCGGCTGGCAAGGTGAAGCAGAAGTTTCTTGACGAGGTCTGCGCCCCGGAAAAGGAGACGTATTTCTACGTCGGCACGGTCTTGAATTGGCCGAAGTCCTGGGTCGTCATCGGGACCTTCTACCCGAGGCGAGGGAAATCGGGGAGCCCGATCGGGCAGACGGGTGAGCTGTTCCCCTGATTTCGGCGGCTACGACAAGACTCTCACCGTACTGTTCGCCGAGGAGTCCTGGCCGGACGAAGAAGAACAAGAGGACGAGGAGCTGGGCTCGGGGGAGCCCAGCTTTCATCGCTCGCGTCGGCGCTAGATTACAGCGACCACTTCCGCTGGCGCATCGTCTCGATCACCTGGGTGGGCTGGATGTGGTCGATGTACCGGCTCGTCGTGGCGACCGAGCGATGCCCGAGTTGTCGAGCAATGACGTTCATCGGCACGTTCTCGGCCGCAAGTTCAGCAGCGTGCGTATGACGGAGGCCGTGCGCGTGGACGCGCTTCTCGATTCCGGCCCGGCGGGCAAGGCGCGGAAACAGCGCGCGGATGTAGGACGGCTTGAGGGGGGCACCTTTGAGCGTGCAGAAGACAGGCTGGTGGCCGTTCAACCCTAGCTCGCGCCGCTTGTCGAGCCAGCGCTCTACCACGGCGAAGGCTGCCGGGTCGAGGCCGACGATTCGTTGCCTCCCGCCCTTGCCGTGGACGACGTTCACCGTGCCATTTGTGGGGTCGAGATCGCGGGGGTAGAGCCCCAGAAATTCCTGAACTCGTAGTCCACCCCTCCAGGCCACGACGATGATCCCGCGATTTCGGATTCCCGTGGGGGCGCGCCCCGAGGCGGCCCGAATGAGCGCCCCGATCTCGTCGAGGGTGAGCAGTTCAACCAGGCGGAGGTTGGTCAGATTCTGGAGCGCGGGCTGGGGGGTGGTCATGCCGGGTCCTCATAGAGTGTCGTCTTTGCCTCTTTTCGACACTCTATGGCCCAAACTTGAGGGGCTCGTAGTGAAAACGACACTGAATTGCGGACTCGCGCGCGAGCTGCCGATCGTCTGTGAATCGTTGCTGAGCCGGGCGTCGGAGCGCTCGAAGTCAAGAAAGAAGCCGGCTTCACGCCGGACCCGAACCCCCGGGCCCGCGGGCTACGGGAGGCATCCACGCCGGAAACGCCAGGACCTAGGCAGCTTGGGGTGACCCGCTCGCCGGCGATGGTCGGGGATTGACCCCGATGGAGACCCCAATTGGAGAGGAGCGTCCGGAGCTGGGTTGGGGATTCCGGCCGCGGGGCTCGGGACGAGGTCTCCCTCGCCCTTCGCAGGCGAAGCACAGGGGCGGAGGGTACTGCGTGCCGGATCGAAACCGACTCGCGAACTCGCTCACGTAGTGGAGCAGGTTTCAGGGGACCTGCACGTCGTGATTTCCTGACATTCCTTCTGGACCGAGCCGAGAGGAGCAGGTCAATCGCGCTCGGACCCCATGGAAGGAAGCTCAGATTGCGATTCTGTCGTGAGGCAAGTCGAAATCGAACTTCGGACCGTCGGGAACGATCCCCAACGGATTGATGTTGCGATGCGATTCATAGTAGTGGCACTTGATATGAATCATGTTCACGGTCTCTGCCACCCCAGGCATCTGATAAATGTCCCGAGCGAACCCCCACATCGCCGGGTAATCGACCAGCCGGTGCAGGTTAGTCTTGAAGTGGGTCACATATACCGCATCGAACCTCACGAGGGTCGTAAACAGGCGAATATCTGCTTCCGTGATCCGGTCTCCGGTGAGGAACCGATGCTTTGATAGGATGCCTTCGACCCTTTCCATGGCCTCGAACAACTCTTTGAACGCGGCGCTGTAAGCGGCCTGGGTCTTGGCGAAACCGCACCGATAGACCCCGTTGTTGATTGCTGGGTAGATCCAGTCATTGAGTTCGTCAATCTTCCTGCGGGAATGTTCCGGATAAAGATCCAACTCGGGGTGCTCAGCAAACGCTTGAAACTCGGAGTTCAGGAACCGGATGATCTCGGACGATTCGTTGTTCACGATCTTCCTGGTGGCCTTGTCCCAGAACACCGGAACCGTGATCGCGCCTTCATAGGACGGGTTGGTCGCGAAGTACGCTTCGCGGAGTTCCTTGAAGCCGTTTATCCGATCG
>JBDHHL010000388.1:0-4653 GCA_039589375.1 Gemmatimonadota bacterium
TATACTGGCCGAGCGCCAGGGCGAGTACTTCGAGGAGACGAACCCGTCGCCCTTCATGAGCTTCGCCTTCCCGGTGAAACCCGACAAGCGGGCGGTCATCCCGGCGGTGACGCACGTGGACGGCACGGCGCGCCTGCAGACGGTTACCAACGGTGCGAACCCGCTCTACCACCGGCTGATCAGCTCGTTCGAGACCCTGACCGGCGTACCGGCCGTGCTCAACACCTCGTTCAACGAGAACGAGCCCATCGTCAACCGGCCGGAGGAGGCGGTGGACTGCTTCCTCCGCACCCACATGGACGCGCTGGTGATGGGTCCGCTTATGGCCGTGAAACGGAGAGCGTCCAATCTCGAGGCAACAGGCGAGGCCCTGGCGAATCACTGATCTGGGTCGCTATATTAGTTAGGAATGGGAGATAATCCTAACTTTGATTTCGTTCTTAGTTAGGATTGATCCATAATCCAAACTAATGGTCGCCCCATGATTAGGGATACCACTTGTCGGCGCGCCCCGGAGGCCGCATGCCAGGACGCTACTTACGACGTGTCTGGCCACACGACTCGACCGGCGTAGCGCCCGCGAAGTTCCGTCGAGCCTGCGAGTACGAGGCCTTCGTCCCCGCAAAACTGGCGGAACTATCCCTGAGCCTGGAGGCTACGGTGGCCGGGGTCGTGTCGGAGGCCGAGGCGGCCATCCGCCGATTGAACGACGTGGCTCAACCGGCGCTGGCGCCGCTCGCGCGCCTGCTGCTGCGCACCGAGGCAATCGCCTCCTCGAAGATCGAGGGAATGCAAATCGGCGTGCGCCAAATCGCTCGCGCTGAAGCCAGATTCGAGGCCGGCGGGAAGGCCGCGCCCAACGCGCTCGAGGTGCTGGCAAACATCGATGCGATGGAGCTTGCCGTGAACGAGGCCGCCGCGGTCGAGCCCTTCACGCTTCCGGAGATCGTTGCGATCCACCGCCGGCTGATGGAGAGGGCGCTCAACGCCGAGCGCATCGCGGGGCAGATCCGGACGAACCAGAACTGGGTCGGAGGGAACGACTACAATCCCTGTGGCGCCGACTTCGTCCCACCCCCACCTGAATTAGTGCCGGATCTGCTCGACGACCTGTGTAACGCGACCAACGACGATAGGCTGCCGCCGGTGGTACAGGCCGCGCTCGTGCATGCCCAGTTCGAGACGATCCACCCGTTCGCCGACGGCAATGGGCGTGCGGGCCGCGCGTTGATTCACGTGATCCTCAAGCGGCGTGAGGTGGCACCGGCGTACGTGCCGCCGATCAGCGTCATAATGGCCGGCGACCGGGACCGCTACATCGATGGGCTGACCCGATTCCGGGGGGACCGTGTGGCCGAGTGGGTCGAGCAGTTCGCCGCAGTCGCTCGGGCGGCCGCGACGCTGGCGGAGGCCTATCTTCGTGAGGTGCGGGAACTGTCAGCGGCGTGGCGGGCGAGGTTGTCCGCCTGGCCCGGGCGGCCCCGCTCCGACGCGGCCGCGTGGGCCGTGATCGATATCCTGCCCGGGCACCCCGTGATCAGCGCCCCGGTCGCGGCCGCCGCAGCCGGCCGTTCGAAACCGCAGATCTACCAGGCGCTCGAGCAACTGGAAGCGGCCGGCGTGCTCGTGCGGCTATCGGCTTCGCGGCGGAACCGTTCCTGGGAAGCGGTCGGACTGCTCGACGTGCTGGAGCGGCTCGAAGCGGGTCAACTGCCGCACTGAACACGACATCCGCCGCGAGTCGCTGGTTGACATGAGGCCGTTGGATGGGATACAGTAACATTCCCCCTGTTGGTGTCCTTGGCCGACGCCCCGAGACGTGTGGTCTGCTCGTGAGCGATTCTCGGCAGTCGCGCCGCTTTGGCTATTTCGGATGCGCAATGCTTGACTGGATTGACAGAGACGTTCGCGTTCGCACGACGATCGAGGCGTACGTACCGGCGGGTCGGACCGTGCTGCGGTGGTGAGGCGAGCATGCGGATTCTGTTCCTGAACCGGGCTTATCCTCCCGGCGTCGAGGCGACGGGGCAGTATCTGCACGAGTTGGCCGGGGACCTCAGCCGGGACCACGAGGTAACCGTCGTCTGTGGCGTCCCGTACTCGGACGGTCTCGAGGGTCGGGTCTTCCCTTATCGCCTCGAGTCCGCTGACTCCGTCCAGGTCCGGCGCGCTTGGGGCACGCGATTGCCGAAGCGGGTACCGGCCGGCCGCATCGTCAACCAGCTTAGCTTCTTCGCCATGGCGAGCCTCGCGGTGCGGCGCGTCGAGAGGCCGGACGTCGTCGTCTCGATGACGGATCCGCCGTTTCTCGGTCTGCTGGGCCTGCACCTCAAGCGCCGGTTCGGCGTGCCTTTCGTCTACTACAGCGAGGACCTGTATCCGGATGTGGCCGAAGCGGTGGGCATGGCCCCTCGACTTCTGGCGGCGGCGTTTCGGCGCGTGCAGGCGGCGATGCTGTCGGGCGCCGATCGCATCGTCGCGCTCAGCGATGACATGGCGGAGCGGCTGGTGCGGAAGGGTGTCGAAGAGGAGCGACTGACGATCGTTCACAACTGGGCCGACACCGATGCGATTCGCCCGGTCAAGTGCGACAACGCGTTCCGCCGCCGTTACGGACTGGAGGGTCGCTTCGTCGTCATGTACTCGGGCAACTTCGGGTACGTCTGGGACCTGGAGGCCGCGCTCGACGTGGCGACGCGGCTGCGCGACGACCCGCGCATAGCCTTCGTGCTGATCGGAGCGGGATCGACGCGCGAGCGCATCGAGGAGCGCGTGCGGTCAGGGGGGTTGAAGAACGTGCTGCTGCTGCCGTTCCAGCCGAAGGAGGAGCTGGCGCAGTCGCTCAGCGCCGCCGATCTCCACCTCGTCCCCATGCGGCCGGGTGTGTTCGGAACGGTGGTGCCCAGCAAGATCTACGGAATCCTCGCGTCCGGGACGCCGATGGCAGCGCTGGCCGAGCCGGAGAGCGAAGCGGCTAGGGTGGTGCGGGCCCACGAGTGCGGATGGTGTGGCGCGCCGGGTGATGTCGGGCGCCTGGTTGACTTCGTCCGTGCTGCGTCGCTGGACGGCGCGCGCCTGAGGGCCATGGGGCAGCGCGGACGCTCGGCGGCGAAATCGGTCTACGCTCGCACGACCATGACCCGAAAGTTCGAGCAAGTGTTGCAGTCGGTAGTCAGCGAGCGGGGCTCGAGGCGTGAACGACGGCTGGAGGATGTGCAGTGCGCATCGCCGTCGTGATCCTCAGCGCCTGCCTGGCGGGCTGCGCTTCGTCGTTCAAGATCCCGGAGGACGCGCGACCCGTCGCTGAGCTTCCGGGTAGGGCCGCCGAGTCGGCGGTGCTCGGTCCCGGCGATGTGCTGGACATCGTCTTCTTCGGGCGCGAGGAATTGACGGGCCAGTTCCCGATCGACGAGGCCGGCGAGATCCAGTACCCGCTGGCGGGCCGGGTGGAAGTCGCAGGCCTGACCGGTGACGGCGCGTCACAGGCCCTCAGGGAAGCGCTGACGGAGCACTTCAACAATCCGGAGTTGTCGGTCACGCCGCTGATCCGCGTCAACGTCATCGGGGCGGTGGTGCGTCCGGGCCTCTATCCGCTCAACCCGACGTACAACGTCTTCGATGCGATCGGCGCCGCGGGCGGGCCGGCGCGCGATGCCGACTTCGAGCAGATCGGGCTGGTTCGAAGCGGCGAATACTACGTCCTCGATACGCGGCAGACGCTTCAGCTCAGCACGAGCCTAGCCCAGATGGGCATTCAGTCGGGCGACATCATCGTCGTGCCCGACCGGCCGCCCACGCTCCAGACCGCGGCAGCCATCAGCGCATTTCTCGCCGTGGCGATATCGCTGCTGAACACGGTGTTGATCTTGAGCAGGGACTGACCTCGAGAGATGGTCGATAACGCAGGTTCGAATCACAGAGACGGCCGGCCGGCCGGCCCCGACGAGCAGCCGCTCGATCTGCGCGAGTTGCTGGCCATCTTCTGGCGGCGCCGCTGGCTGATCCTCGTCGTCGGCGCTCTGGTGCTGGGCGGCTTCGGCTGGCGGTGGATGAGCCAGGTTCCCGAGTTCCGGGCGATCGGCCGCATCCAGGTCACATCGGAGGAGCCGGCGGTGCCGGGGTTGGGCCTGGACGTGCCGGTGACGCGGTTCCCAACCGATCCGGTGAACAGCGAGGTCCACGTTCTGCGCAGCCGCACGCTGTTGAGCGCCGTCGTCGATTCGCTGAACCTCCAGCTGACCCTGGGCGCCAGCTCGTGGCGCCGCTCGGCGCTTTTCCCGCAGCTACAGCCGGCCGGCGCCCCGCGCTACGGCGCGTACTCGCTCGCCTTCAGCGACGGCGGCGTGGAGGTGCGCGACTCGCTGGGGAATCCGCTGGCCCGGGGAGCGGCCGGCGCCTTCGTCGAGGCCGCCGGTTTCCGTTTCGCTGCCGCGCAGCGCCCCGAGGGGTACCCGGACGAGGTTCGCTTCTTCGTGCGGGACCGCCGCAGCGCCAGCGAGGAGCTGTACCTGGGCGTCAGCGCGACGGCGCTCGAGCGTACCAACCTGGTGGACATGGCGTACCGCGCGCACGACCCGGAGCTGGCGGCGGCGATCCTGAACACGCTGATGGAGCTGGGGCGGCGACAGTCGATCGAGCGCAACCGGCAACGGG
>JBDHHL010000389.1:0-4641 GCA_039589375.1 Gemmatimonadota bacterium
CTACGCCCTCTTCTACCGACCCGGCGGTCGAGCCCTCGGCGGCGGCCAGGCTAGCACCGGCGCTCGCGGCTACGCCTTCGTTGATTCCCGTGCCAGCGCCGGCAGCAAGCGAAGAGCCGACACCCGCTGCTACGGCCTCGTGGGTGCCTTCTGCCGTGGCAGCCGCGACGCTATCGCCAACCCCCGCCGCCGTAGCGGCGTGAATAGCCTCGCCGGTCGCTGCTGCGGTACCTACCCCCGTTGATGCAGCAACCCCCTCTGCGAAGGTCGCGGCGGTGCTACCTACCGCGTCCGCAACTGCCACGCCTGCGCTGGCCGCTACGGCTTCGTGCGTCGTTTCTCCGGTAGCCGCCGCAACCGCGACACCAACACCGGCCGCCGTGGCTTCGTGTGTACTTTCACCCGTAGCGGCGGCAACGCTATCGCCGGCAGCAGCAGCGACCCCTTCGGCAACCTGTACGCCGATTCCGGTAGCGGCCGCGAGGGAACTACCGACCGATGCAGCTACGCCTTCCGTGATCCCTGTACCCGTGGCCGCCGCTACCCCGACACCTGCGGCGGCTGCGACCGATTCCTGTGTCGATTCACCGACACCGGCAGCTACGCCCACTCCAGCAGATGCCGCCACAGCTTCGTGCTCGGTCTCGCCAACGGCAGCGGCAACCCCCGTCCCTACCGACGCTGCTGTGGCCGCGTGTGTCGCCTCACCTACCGCTGCCGCAGCGCTATCACCGGCCGACGCGGCAATTCCATCGAGTAGGCCCGTGCCAGTGGCAGCCGCTACGGCTGACCCCGCTGCGGCTGCCACCGTTTCGTGCGTGGTTTCTCCGGTGGCCGCTGCTGTGCTGTCGCCCACCGCTGCCGCTGTGGCCGCGTGGGTGCTCTCGCCGGTTGCCGCCGCCGCGCTATCGCCAGCGGCAGCTCCAACCCCTGACTCGATGCCGCCCGCCGCCGGGACCACGTTGACGCAGTAGGCATACCAGGTGCGGCTAGCCCCCAGCGTGAAAACGCCCGGGTTATCCGACGATGCGGCGGCGTCCTTCTCTGCCGTCCAGACCGCGCAGCCGCTACCGCCGCCCAGGGTGCCTAAGCCCTGGAGATTGCTGTACCCGCTCGGTGCCGTCGTAGCATCGGTGCGACCGTCTACGTAGTGACAAGCAGCTACCCACTTGTGGTCACGAGACGTGCCCGGGTTGCAATTGTCGGGGTCCGGGCTGTCGTTGCTGTTGGTAGCTACAGTGGAGATAGTGGGCGCGGTCGTCGCCGGGTCCTCCGCGCCCGACATGCGGAGCACGGCATAACCCACCCGGTCGGATGTCGATTGCCGAAAGACCGGGTTGGCCTCCGAACTGGTAATCTTTTTGTACCAGAAGGAGTTACCGTTGGCGTCGTAGCCTTCACTCCAGCCGGTCGTCCCGGTCTCTTGCGCCCAGGTATTAGTAACCTCGCCCGAACTCAGGAAGACGTAGACGACATCATTGTCGGCTTTGGTCCCAGGGATGGAAACGGTGATGGTCGCACCATTCCCCTCGCCTGTCCCCCTACTCCCCGTACTTGGAAAGGCCACCTAACCCCCTAGAAACCGGCGGCCACCATATCGTCGTAGAGTGCCTTGACGTAGTTCTTCGCCTGGGTTCGTTTCTGCGAGATGAGGTCGGCATCCACGCCCGGGATCTCGAAGACATCGGATTTGGAAATCCACTCGGCCTCCATCGCTGACAGTTCCGTAAAAACGATCTGCCGCGCCTCGTCAATCCTGGATATGAACGCCTCCGACTTGCCCTTCAACCGGCTGCCGCCCAGCTCGTGCTCGTGGGCCTCAATCGCGTTTCGTTTTGCAATCGGCATAAAAATTCTCCTCAGCCATTCGCACACGCCCTCCTGTCTGCCTGGTCCCCCGAAACGGTTATTCCTGCCTCTCCAGCCACTCAGCCTCAGCCGCGTCGGCCGCCTCCTTCTCCTGGTCAGGGCCGAACGGGAACGGGTCACCCTCGACCCGCTCCCGAGCCCGCCAAGCCGCAGCCATCCTGACGTCCTCAAGCTCAAACTGTTTCTTCAGCTTGTGCCGAGCGGCGGCCAGCCGCTCAACGATCTCGGGGCTGCTCGGAGATATGCCCTCGGCCATCGCCTCGGTGACAACCTTCGCCGCCAACTCTTGCTGGAGCTGGTTGCGCGGGGTCTTCCCCTGCCCCGCGCGACCCACTGCGGTCCCTACCGCCGCGACAATGCGCGGCTCGACCTTCTCCGCCTTCCTCTTAACCATCAGCTTAGTCCTCGGTAACGTAGGACGCCGTGGTCAGCCTGGGGGTCACGCCGTTGAGCGCCGAGATGTTCGGCGTCACCGTGCCCGAGTAGGTCATGTAGGCCGCCACGTTAGTGCCCACGCTGAAGTGCGTCTCGTCCTGAGACGAACCCGTGCACTGCGGAAAGTCCACGTTCGCCGCCGGGCTGACGATCCCTGTGGTACCCGTGGTGACAAGGTGACCAACCGTAGTGCGGGCGACCGTTGCGCGGGCATATGAAGCATAGGTAGCCTCGTTGCTACCCTGCGTTCCGGCATCCGTCGGGTCCGCGCTGTGCAGCGCATAGTAAACATCCGTCGCGGGCGATGCGGCAGCATTGTCCGCCAGGTTGCCGATCGTCTTCGCGCAAAAGATCAGCGCGAGGACATCCGACTCGAAATAATCACTCTTTCCTGCCATCGCTCTTCTACTCCTTTTGTTGCGAGCGAATCAACTCACCGTCGAACATATCGACGGGGCCTTCCGGGAGCTGCCTTGCCCGTTTCCTGAACGCCTCAATCACGGTCGTTCGGTTTTTTCCGGCTGCCTCCGCCATCGCGGCGGCGCGGCAACCAACTCTCGTCTCTGTCTCGTACATCGCCGCCTTAATCGCCTCCTCCTCCGATACCCCCGAGAGGAGCGTGACCAAGAACGGCTCGAAGTGAATGCGTTTGTCCCCTATCCAGCACAGCGGGTCTTTCTCCGGCTTCGCAACCTGCTTCATCTCGCTCGCAGGGCAGACGGCCGCCGTGACGATCTTCGGCTTGATGATTTCCCGCTCAGCCTTAACCCTGACCAGCACCGCGCTCTCCCTACGAAAAAAGACCGCGCGCCCCCGAACGAGCAGCAGTCTGCTCGGGAACGCGCGGCCGATTCTTTTACGCCCCCAGCCACCGGGGGCCGCAGATTGGAAGTCTACCCGTTTCCTACTTCAACCCTCTATAGGCACCTCTACGATACCCACCGAGCACCGACACCGAACGTGCAGCGGCGGGTACGATACGCCCACGGAGAAATTCTCGTCCATCCCTACAACCTCGCCGTCAACCTCCGCACACTCCGGGCAAGGGTCAGCGGCGGCCATCCATTCCCGCTTAGCCTCCTTCGAGAGTGAGCCGCGCTGAATCGCCAAACTCCAACTCTCGTGCTGCCCGGCATTAAGCGCGGTCATAATCTCGTTACCGGCGATGAGCGTCGCGCGCCTCAAAACCTGCGCCTGACGGTAACGCTCCATCCTCGTGGCGAGCCGGTTACCCGTCACCCCCTGCTCCCTGAGCCCGGCCTCGAACTTGTGCATCGTCTTGACCTGCTGCTCGGTAAGCGCGATCAGGTTGCTGTCCCTCATCGCACGGGCGAGTTGCGCCGAGGTGTAGCCCAGGTCGTTCGCCATAGCGACCAGTGCGTTGATCGTGGCGCGTGTCTTCGCGTCGATGCCGACCACCCGTCTGGAACCGTGGGCCACGATCCACTGAGAGGCCAACTCGTTGACCGCGCTGAAGGAGATGGCTATAGGCTCTCGCGTGATCTCGACACCAACATCAGCCAACCCAAACTCGGCAGCCCTGATGAACGCCAAGGTACCGTGCTCCACCAGCGGCCCGGTGATGGCCTCCGACACCTGACCCAACCCGATCACGTCCAGAGCTTCATACTCGTCACCTATGGCAAGCGCGCGGGCGAGGGCGTCAACGTCATAGTCGATCTCATCCCACGCCATCAACTGGGCCTCGCGATACCCGGGCTCTAGCTTCACCCTTACGCGGAGCAGCGGGGATTCGTCCTGCTTCACCAGGCGTATCGCGTGTAGCAGCTCGCCAGCCTCGTTCGCCTCGCCCTCGCGCTGCAGGATCGCGACGGCCCACCACGGATCACACGGGGGTGGCGCGAGGGTCGGGAGCGTCGAGTGGTCAAGCCCAGCCTCCCCTCCCCCCGCACGCCCCTCAATAGGTTCCCCTCCGCCCTCGTCCTCGGGTTCTTCGTCTGGATTCTCCGTATCCGGCTCTGGCTCGTCGGGAGCCTCTGGCGGGATGACCGGCTCTTGTGCAGGTTCTACCGGAGGAGGAGCGGAGAGGGATTCGGTTATCGTCACGCTGTTCGGAATCATGTAGACACCGCCCGAGCCATCCTCGACCGGCGCGCGCCCCATAAGCTCCCGCCACTCGTCAACGGTCTGAGCCCAGGGCGCCGTCTTCGCAGCCGCCAGCTCGGCTTCCTCGTCAGCGGGAACGGGGCTCTCGTAATCCAACACGAGGCGCTTGTCATACCTCATCGCGAGGCCCTCCTGGAGAATCTCGCGGAACAGCTCAAGCCGGGGCACGAGGACCTTCTTCGCGTAGATCGTGTCAGCCTGCGTGATCGT
>JBDHHL010000390.1:0-4631 GCA_039589375.1 Gemmatimonadota bacterium
ATAGATCCCTGGCGCCGCTGCGGAAACTGACGGCGATATCGCGCACCGTCATGTCCTTGAGCCTGAACAGGACGCCGATAATCCCGGCGACGAGACCCATGATGAAGAACTGCGTCGCGATCTCGGGGATGTAGTACTCGTGCCAGACCACTCCCCAGACGACCCAGACGATCGTCAGCAACAGAGTTAGAAGCACCAGCCTGTGCCCCATGCTGAACCGAATGTCGAGGGCGGCCACATCGCGGAACTCGTGCTGGAACGGGTCGTCGGGAGCGTACACCGGCGATCGACTCGGCTCTTTCTTCACGCGAGCGGCGTAGACCATGGCGAAGGCCGTGCCGAGCAACGTGAAGAAGATCCACATGCTGATACGGAAAGGTGCGCCGGACAGTACGGGTACGCCCGCTATTCCCTGGGCGATGGCTACGCTGAAAGGGTTCATCCACGACGTCGCAAACCCGACCTGTGTTGCCGCGTAGGTGATGAGGACTCCGGTGATCGAGTCGTAGCCGAGAGCGATCACCAACGGAACCAGGATCATGGCAAAGGCAATTGCCTCCTCGCCCATGCCGAACACCGCGCCGCCCAACGAAAAGAGCACGAACATGACGGGGACGATGAGAAACTCGGCACCGGATGTCTTCTTGATCGTGGCAATTATCCCGGCTTCGATGGCCCCGGTCCTCAGCACGATTCCGAAAGCGCCACCGATGACCAGGATGAACATCACGACCCCGACCGCGGCGCCGAACTTGTCACCCGATGCCAAGCCCTCGAACACGTAATTCAGAAGCCCCACTCGGTCGGACGGCGCGAAGAGCGGCACGCCGCGCCGTACCGGCTCGCCATCCGAGTCCCGAAGCAACTCGAAGCTCTCGGGTATCAGTACTTCGCGGGTCCGCGTGTTCTCGAACTGATCGGTGTAGGTGACCTGGTGCGTCTCGAACTGCCCGACCGGCACCAGGTAGGTGAGCAGCGCTGCAAACACGACGACGAAGAAGATGATGACGAACGTGTCGGGCGCCTTGAACCGCGATTTCGATAGGGCTGGCGGAGTACCGGCGTTCTCGGGCATCTGTGTTGAGCTCTTGCTGACTGTTACTAGGTTACCAAGCGCCGGCCAGCCCGGGTAGTCGCCGCCCCGCAGGAAGACTCAGCATGACGTACCAGCGCGGAGAGAGCATCCGCACCCCCCTTCTTGCGATCGGCGAGCGGGCTAGAAGCGAAGTGCATACTGAACCTTAATGAGTAGTTGATTCGATTCCAGCTGCCAGCGCGTCGTTCGGTCGACCACGTTGTGGTTGTAGACCACGAACAGGTTACCCACCGGCTGGAAAGTCCAACTCAAACGGGTGTTGGTGCCCACCGATCGACTCTCGTTGTCCCACTGCACGAAGCTGCTCAGCTGCAGGTCGGGCGAAACATTCAGCCTAAGGCGAGCACCGAAGACTTCCTGCAAGAAGTGTCCGGCCACGAGCTTGCCGCTGTTGCGCGCGACACTGAACTCGCCGGTCAGAAGCTGCCACGGCTTGACATCGATCCGCACCTCGACTTGGTCCAGCGTACCGTCGTAGAAGTCGCCGAACCACCAGCTAACTCGACCGCTGATCGGTCGCTTTGCGGCTATATCTCCTTCCAACCGATAGCGAACCCAGTTGTACTCACCCGGCGGAATAACCACACCATCGGCGATCTCGAACGGCTCGACCAGCCGCTCCCCCTCCGGCATGACGTTGAGCTCGAAGCGCTCGCCGCTCTCGAAGCGCCAGTTGATCGGTGCCGTGAAGACCCGGTAGCTCTCCCACCTTCCATCCAAGTCGGTGACCAACGCGGGCCTCAACTCGTGGCGCATCAGCCGTAGCCATGACCAACCGGGGCGAAGGTTGTAGGTGACTCCGGCGCTCGCTTTGTGGATCCCGCGACGTGGTACGAAACCCAGCGACGGGTCGAAACCGTCGCCGATTCGTGTATAGACGAGAGCGACGTCCCAAGTATCGTTGGGGTAGTCGATCTTCCCGCCGTACGCTCCTCTATCGCCCACGAGGCCCGCGCGGTCGGTGACCAAGCCCCACACACCGACCAGGAAGTTCTTGTCGCCGGCCAGGCGCGAGGTCTGGAAGGTGAAGTCGGCTCCAAGCAGGTAGCTGTCCGCCCGGCCCTCGGGATCGCCCAGAGTCGCGATAACGCCAGCCGATGATTCCGCCAGCACGTTCTGCCTGTAGCGCGCCGCGCCCATGGTCGTGGGCTCTACTAGATCCTCGACGCGACCAGTGTGGGTTATCAGCGCTCCGAAGTTGGAGTCCCCCATCTTCCCGTTGAGCTTACCGCCAGCGATAATTGGGACCTGTTCTCCTTCGTAGAGGCCGATCCTGCGGGTGAAGAACGGGATGATATCAGCGCCGCGAAAGGACGTGAGACCGAGGCCGAAATCGTAGATGTCGGCGCCCTCGAGGAAGAAAGTCCGCTTCTCTGGGAAGAAGAGGGAGAAGCGAGTGAGATTGGTGCGACGCGTGTCGACTTCCGTTTCAGCAAAGTCGGTGTTGACCGTGCCAATCAGCGTAACGCTGGGTCCGAACCGCTTGGCCACGTCCAGACTGGGTTCCAGTTCGCCTTTCGTATCAAGCTCGGCAGCGGGCTTTTCGAATCCGCCGACGAGAGTCGGCCGGACGACGAGGCCGAGGCCGGTATCGAAACGCGGAAGCTGCGCGATCAACCCTGCCCGGCTCGTCTGCGTGATCTTCGCGTCGCGGATCGGGCTCGCCCAGCGGCTTACTTCCTGGATGCGCTCCGTGCGCCGTTCAACGTTGAAGCCCCATTCCCTCAGCGAACTATCGAACGTGAGGCTCTTGAGCGGGATGCGAATCTCGGCCGACCAGCCGTAGTCTCCTCGTGCCGTCGCCGCCTCCCATACGGCGTCCCAACGCGCATCTTCGCCCTCGCCCCGGCGTGCCACTAATGCGTCGTACCGAGCCCCGCCGGGGTTCACGGCGAATACGTAACCGGACCGACCATCCAAGAACGGATCGAGGACGATCTTGATGTGATCCTCGTTGTGGAGATGCGGATCGCGGATCATCGAAAAGCTCACGACGCCGGACGGGTCGGGATCCCGCGCCAGCACACCTATGAGGATGTTCTGGGGTTCCGCGAGCACCCACACGGTGGTCGAGGCCACCACCGGGCCTCCCTCCACCGGCTCGATCATAGTCAGCGACTCGATTCGTTCGGCGGCGTCCCAGTCGGGCTCATCGAGAATGCCGTCCAATCTCACTTCGCCTGTGAGCTTACCGACCGCGAGGGTTGGGCGACCTACGGAGCTTGCGGGAGTCGGATCCGCGTGCGTGTCCTGAGCGCGGAGTTGAACAGCACCACCACACAGCATCCCAAGGGCCAACAGCGATGCCGGAAGAAATCGCCTATCTCCCGGCCCTATGTTTGGAATCGCCCCGTTCCGCCGCATTTCTAGCGGCTCAGTATGAGTGCTGACTCAGGGAGCAACGCAGTGAACAGCAGCACAAGTTGTTCGCTCTCCGCGCTAGTGCGGCTCACGATGGGCAGGACAGCGGGTAAGATCGCGCCCGACGGATCGATGCGCCAGCGACCACCCACTCGTCTGCGGCTGGATACTCGGGCTTGGCGACCGATCAGGGCCCGGTCTGAAGCGCGGAGTTAGTTTGAGATGTGTTCCACGTAGATGATGATATGTAGCGGAGCTAGCTCTGGTGCGCGTGCCGCTCGGGCTTGGTTCGGATGGACAGCAGACACCTCACCGGCTTGGACGAGGCGCGGCGCGATCCCAACGAGCGACGCGGAAGCGAAACCCGGGCCGCAGTCCACCGCAGAGCGTTGTGACGGACAGCCGAGGCCCGTTTGCACGGCCTCACGGACGAGGGTCACACGCGGTCGCGGAATGCCCGCCGGGCTCTCCGCCAGATCGAGTATCAAGACCTCATCACCGGGAACCCAATAATCTGCGACCAGGGCGAGAGCCATGTCCGTAGCTTCGCGCACCTGCGCGTGAGCGGCCCAGCCGGGGCCTGCCTCGACGACGCGAGCCGTGGCTTGGATAGTCGAGCGGACCTGACTGAACGCTTCACTCGTCATCGTCAGCGACAATAGGGCGAGCACTGCGAAGAGGATGATGGCGGACACTTGCAACCGGCTCTGGTCTCGCAACTTTCGGCGCTCCACTGCGTTGCGGCGGGTCAGTGGCGCAGGAGAGCAAGGCCGATACCGCGCTTTGAGGGCTAGTAGTGCAACTTGCGGCACGGCAAGGGATTATGCGAATCGCCCCCGCAGCGGCTCCCCCACGGGTCCGAAAGACTCGATTCCCAGACCCGACGACGAGCCCCAACGTTGTTCTTGTAACTCGCCGAATAATCTGCACTTAGCTCGCCGACCGCAACCATTTGTTTAGCCTCGCGCCTACGGGCAAGATCGTGGCACATCCGTTGCCTAGGACTGTGGCGCCGGTCCCCCGCACTGTTCCCCAAACACAACACGGGAAACCCACAACCCAGGACTGTCCGGTTAACTTGAAACACCGACGATACAATTGGTTGTTTCACTTGAAGTTATGCTGATCATGGGGCGTCACCGATTTGAGCTTGAATGGCTGGCTGGCCATCGTT
>JBDHHL010000391.1:0-4603 GCA_039589375.1 Gemmatimonadota bacterium
CAACGAAAGTACGGCTCGTGCTGCCCTATCTCTGGTCGCTCACGCACACCCCGGCGGGCGCGGCAGTCCGGCCAGGCGGTATGCTCCCTTCACCATGCCGCAAGGGAACAGGCGACAGATGTCTTCCGACGTCAGCCCCGTCTCCTTGTGCACTTTCACCACCGGCGGCCCCGTGCCGTAGGTCGCGTAGTACTCCTGCACGAACTCGATCACCTTCCAGTGCTCATCGGTCAGCTCACCGATGTCGTGCTCTTCGGCGAGCGCCTCGGCCGTCGCTCGATTCCAATTCGCCAGCGTCTTGAGGAAGCCGTCGTCATCGCTGCCGGCTTCCAGAACTTCCCGACTTACTTGGCTCACTGTTTCCCCCGATCCTCAGGCGTGTTCCAACCTCTCCGACTCTATCGACCCCACTGGATAACCGTCGATCACGGCAGCGATCTGATCCGGGTCGAACGGTTTTTCGATAACACGAGAGATGAGATGCGGATCATGGCCTTCGCCCAGCTGCTGCGCGTGACCGCGCCGCACCGCCACGATGATTCTCAGGCCCGGAAGTCGAGGGTCGTTCGCTAGGCCCTCTAGCAAGCCTTCGTCACCGAACGGAAAGGCGTCCTGGTCGACAATGGCGAAAGCTGGGAGGAAGCTGTCCACCACGGCGGCCGCTTCGTAGGCGTTGCGGGCGAAGCGCAACGCTATCCCCTCGCGCTCATGATTCCGAAGGCGCTGGACGAGATGACGGTCCGACGTAACGACGAGGACGTTGGTCGGCATTCCGCTCATGCGCTGGAAGTACACGCAATCCTCGCAGGATGTCTGGCAGAATCGACGAGCGTGACCGATGTCGGGTCCCATCATCGCCATCCGGAAGCAACGCGTTGCCCGGGCGCGGTAGACCGCGCACGCCTCGCATTCTTCTCTGACGGCGCCTCCACGGCTGAAGTACTCCCAACACCGCAACTGCTGCGGCGCACCGTTCTTCATGTCCGGGGAAAGCCGCGAGGTCCGGCCCACGGTAACAAGGTGTGCGAGGTCCTGGCGCCTGATGCGATAGTGACCGCCGGCCGTGCGCACAGCTTCGAGGGCGCCCTTCTTGATCCACTTGAGGACAGTATCCGAAGTGACTGAGCAAAGCCTGGCAGCCTGCCCGGTGGTGAGCCAAGTACCTTCTTTCTGCTGCTTCATGAGCAAGGTATGGCTTTTATGGAGTCACAATCCCACGACCACCCTGATTACATAAAATACGACGTTGCCTGCTCGAAGTCAACGAGCAGAATAACGAAAATCACGACAGTCAACCACTAACAAACCGCTCGGTTTGAGAATGGGTTTCATCTAGTATTGTCAACCTCTTTCGCCGACATGGATCATAATCTAAAGCGCGAACTGTTCTTGACAGAATCATCAAGTTTGGCTAGAATTCCTCGGCGAATGATTTATATGCAATGTATCCATAAATCCCAGATTACGGTGCGTACGTTTATGGATTCTCTGCTCAGTACAGGTGAAGTAGCCAAGCTCTGCGGCGTCACGCCAGACGCCGTGCTGAAGTGGATCAAGAAGGGCAAGCTGCCAGCGACCCGCACCGCCGGTGGACACTACCGGGTCTCTCGAGAGGCCTGTGCCGCCCTGGGTCTGTGCGACTCGAACGGCAACGATCCGGTCGGCGCGACCGCTGAACGGGTAGCCCGGGAGCGAGCCCCACAGCGCTGTTGGGAGTACTTTGGGCGCCCGGAAGCTCCGCCCGAAAGCTGCCTGAATTGTCTGGTCTACCAGGCCCGGGCCCAGCACTGCTACAGGCTGGCCCAGCTGGGGAAGGAAGCCGGGCATAGGCATGACTTCTGCAAGACTGATTGTATGGATTGTCCGTTCTATCGGGCTTGTCACGGCTTAGCGACGACCGTTTTGGTGATCACGCGGGACGAGGCATTGACCCGCCGGCTGGAAAAGGACGCCGACGCCAGTAGGGTCTCGCTAAGGTTCGCCCGATCCGGGTACGAGAGCGCCACGTTGATCGGGACATTCCGCCCCGCTGTGGTCGTATTGGATAGCGATCTGCCCGAGGTGAGCGAAGGCGGTTTGGCGGAGGTCATAGCGCGAGATGACCGGATTCCCGGTGTGAAGGTCTTCGTTGCCTGTCGGAAGGGAGACGAGGAGGCGGTGACCAGGCTCGGCATGCCGACGCTTGCCGCGCCATTCACCGCCGGGCAGGTCGAGCAGCTTACGGAGAGCGTCGCAGGCCTAGCTAGTAGGGCATCGGGCGACGCGGCATGACGCCGCCTGGCACCGATTGAGGTGCCTGTTAGATCTCAATCGAAGTCGCAGCGAGACTTCGAGATCGTTCTGATAGATGAGTACTGTCGCGTTCAAGGGTAAGACTTACCAACTGGATGCCCACGGGTTCCTGAACCCGCCAGAGCAATGGGACGAGGGTTTCGCCGAGGGCATGGCGAAGTTGGTGGGGGCTACATCGGGACTCAGCGAACGGCACTGGCAGCTCATCAACTACCTCAGGCACAAGTTCCTTGACGAAGACACCGTACCGGTCCTCGTCGTGGCTTGCGCCGACAATCACATGCGGCTGTCGGAGCTGCGGTCGCTGTTCCCCACCGGATATCATCGGGGCGCCTGCAAGGTCGCCGGCATCAACTACAAGTTCATGTGGGAGACGAACTACTGGCTGACGTACGAGACCGCGCCGCCCGCAAAGCCCCGTTACAAGCTGGACCCATTGGGATTCCTCGAGGATGTCGAGGAGTGGGATGAGGACTTCGTCGAGCTGGCCATGTCGCAGCGTGATCCACCGGTCGCGCCGACGGATAGACACCTGCAAATCGTTCGTTACTTGCGCGACTATTACGCCGCCAACCGTAGTCTCCCGACGGTCTACGAGACCTGCTCTGCCAACGACCTGAGTCTCGAGGAGCTGCGGGAGCTGTTCCCGACCGGGTATCGGCGGGGAGCATGCCGCGCGGCGGGCCTGCCGTTCTATGGTTGAGACATGAGGAAAGTCCGGGATGCACTCGCAGCTCGGCTGATCGTCAACGAGGGGAGGTTGCAGTGACCAACGCACTTGCGGATGGCATACAAGTCAACCGGAGCACTATCCGCCTCATCAAGGACGATATCACCGACCTCGACGTCGACGCGTTCGTGTTCTACGCCCAGCCTGATTTGACCCTCGGCTCGGGCTTCGGGGGCGCGATCGCCGTGCGGGGCGGAGCCTCGGTCCAGAAGGAACTGGAGCAGCTGGCCCCGGTCGCGCTCGGAGAGGCCGTTGTCTCGGCCGCTGGGAACCTCAAGGCACAGTACATCATCCATGCTGTCGGCCCCAAGTTCCAGGAGGAGGACACGGAAGGCAAACTGCGTACGACGGTCCTCAATTCCCTGGGACGGGCGGAGGATATCGGGGTCGAGCGCTTGGCCGTTCCGGCGATGGGTGCGGGGTACTACGGGACCCCACCGGACCTTTGCGCCCGAGTGATGCTCGAAGTGATCAGAGGTCACCTCGAGGA
The DNA here is from genome assembly GCA_039589375.1 of Gemmatimonadota bacterium. Taxonomy (GTDB): domain Bacteria; phylum Gemmatimonadota; class Gemmatimonadetes; order Palauibacterales; family KS3-K002; genus JASFMO01. The sequence goes on from JBDHHL010000391.1 coordinate 3,513, forward strand.
CGAGACCTGCATCAGAGAAGTGGTCATCTGCGTGCTGGACACGCCCCAATACGACGCTTTCAAAGCCCAAATAGAGAATAAGCCATGAGCGAGTTTCTGCACTTTTCCGAGCATACGCTGCAAGAGGTCGCCCTGGGATTCATGGCCCTGGTCTATACGACTCGCATCGTCTGGTTCCTCGCCTTCAAGGCCGGTGGCGAGCGCCAGGCGTCGACCGGTCCGGCGCGGACGACTCCGGCCAAGGGCATCCTGTATTCCTGGGCCAACGTCGCCATGCCCTGGGCAATGGAGAGCACGCGGCGGCACTACCTCATATATGCCCAGTTCGTGGCCTTTCACCTCGGGGTGACCGCCGCCATCGGCCTGTCGTTCGTCATCCCCTACGCGCCCGGCCTGCTCGTGAGTCAGGCGTTGGTGGTGGTCCTCCAGATCATTATCGGCGCCGCATTCTTGGTCGGAGTGCTGAGGTTCATCCGGCGCGTCAGCGACCCCTACATGCGGGCCATCAGCTCGCCGGACGACTACTTCTCACTGGTGCTGCTGACCGTTTGGTTCTTCTTCGCGGTGCTGGCGGTGCCGAACAACACTAGCGGTGGCGAATGGCACCTGTTGGGCTATTTCATCATGACGGCGTTCTTCTTGGTCTATGTGCCGTTCAGCAAGATCTCACACTACCTCTATTACCCCTTCACGCGCTACTACTTGGGCAAGACCATGGGTTACCGGGGCATATACCCGGTCCGGCGTGTATAGGGTGGCAGGCATAGGGCGACGGAAAGGGAAGACCCGATGAGCAACGACAGCGCTAGATCTCATAAGGCTGAACAAGTCCTCGATCGGATGGGCCAGAAGCTGAACCGACAGATGGCGGGTTCGCTGCTAGCCTGTGTGCACTGCGGATTGTGCACCCAGTCCTGTCACTATGTCCTTGCCAATCCCGGCGATCCAACCTACGCACCCGCCTACAAGGGCGACCTGGTCCGCAAGCTGTTCAAGCGCCACTTCGACTGGACGGGGCGCGTGTTCCCCTGGTGGGTGAAGGCCGGCAGCGTTTGGACCGACGAGGAGCTGGAGGAACTGAAGGACACAGT
>JBDHHL010000392.1:0-4600 GCA_039589375.1 Gemmatimonadota bacterium
ACGATCGAGTCGGACAGCTCCATGCCGGCCAGTTTCGGGCGACACTCGTCCACCAGCGCGAAGAACCCGCCGTAGGCCGCGTCGATGTGATACCAGAGCCCGTTCGCGCGGGCCACGCGCCCGATCTCCTCCAGCGGATCGATCGCCCCCACATCCGTCGTCCCGGCCGACGCGATCACCATCCACGGGATCAGGCCCGCGCGCCGGTCCTCCGCTATCGCCTGCTCCACCGCCGCCGGGATCATCCGGTAGCGCTCGTCCATCTCCACGTAACGCCGGACGCACTCACCCATCCCGGCGACCCTGAGCGCTTTGTCCACGCAATGGTGCACCTGGCCGGACAGGTAGACGACGGCCTGGTCGTAGTCCCGCGCCTTGAGGCCGTGGGCCTCGCGCGCCGTGACGATGCCGGTCAGGTTCGCCACGCTCCCACCGGAGGCCAGGTTCCCGCCCGAGCCTTCCGGGTAGCCGACCAGTTCGGCCATCCAGTCGAGCAGCATGTTCTCCATCTCGACCGCCCCCGGGTTGGCGAACCGCACACCCGCGTAACGATTGGTCACGTCGGCCAGGTAGTCGCCCAACGACGACATGTAGACGCCGCCCCCCGGGATATAGGCGAGGAACGTCGGCGATGCCGGGTTGAGCCCGGTCTCGACCACCGAGGTCTGAAAGGCGCGAAGCAAGGCGCCGATTTCGGCGGGCCTGTCCGAGATTGGAGTCGCGCGAAGCCCCCCGGCCTTCTCCTTGTCGATCTCGTACGTCTTTCGTTCGCCCATTCGATCGAGGAAGTCTTCCGCGTACGCCACTACCGCGTCGCGAACCGACGCCCTCTCTCCGGGCTCCAGGTCCAGTTTCCGGCTCACCGCCTCTAGCCGGCGTATCCTCTCGATCGTGTCTCTGTCCACACTCCGCCTTTTCTCGGCCGCATCCGCAGTCGGCTTCGCCGACGGCCGCATCGAATTTGGAAAGATGTAGCGCTACGGGATCTAGCCCTGCTCGTCCATGATGCGTTGAGTGAACTGATCGATCGTGCGGTTCAGCGTCTGCAGCTCCTTGTAACACAGGTGCGCGTACTTCTGAGCGGCGTACGCCGAGATCGGCAGAACGATGGCAAGCACGAGCAGAACGGCGGAGAATACGGCACCCATCAGGGCCGAAATGCCGAAGACGGTCTCCATACGGTGACCTCCCATAGAAGATGCGGGCTCGAATCCACGGATATTCGGTAGAGCGTAAGCTATCAGTAGCCGGACGCGAGGCGCTAGGCGGGTCGTGGCGTGGCGCTTGAGAAGCTGCTCTTCAGATCTGCACACTCACCGGCCAGCGCCGGCTCGAACTCCGGGATTCGATCCGTGATGTACGAGATGTGCGTTTCCTCGGCGCTCTGGAATGCCTGAAGATTGCGGACGAAGTCCGAATCGGTTGCCGCCACGACGCTCTCGAAAACCTGGTTGATTTCCGAGCCCTCCACTCGAATGACCAGCCGCAGCGCGTCGCCAACCGAGTCCATGTCTTCCACAGAGGCCTCTGCCTCGTCCATCAGAGCATCGAGCCGCGGAACCGCCGCCCGCCACGGCGCGAAATACTCATCCATCCAGCCCTCGCGCCCGGCGATCGTCCGGCACAGCTCCAGCAGCTCCGCATGGGTGCTCTCCTGCTGCGCCAACGTCGCGAAGAACTGCCTCACGGGCTCCTTCTCGTGGTGGCGTTCCGCCAACAACTCGTAGATGCGTTGCGCCCGCAGCTCCAACTCGACGCAGTCTCCGAGCAGTCCGGGGACCTCAATGGTCTTTGGTCGAAGAGGGTCGGTCTCCCCCAAGACCGACAGGAACGTCCGCTTCCGGCCAGCCGCCAACGCACTGAGGAAGACCGGCCATCCGAAGCACCGTATCGTCACCACCGGGTGGGCGATGATATCCCGTCTACGAATCACCCCGACCATTTGCCTTCACCTCCGACTGTCTGAACGGCCTCTGCGGCGCTCAGCAGAATCTTGCCGCGACGAAGACCGGTTCACCGACGCGATTGTAAGCCGTGTCTTCTCACAATGCGGCGGTTTCGGCCGGATGGCAAACGTTATCAACACCGAATATCGCTACAGGCTGGTATCGCGGCTTGGATCGCGAGACCGGTCACTCGCAACCCTCAGCAATTCCTCCTCGGAGAGCTGACGGAACGACAACCTGTAGCCCTCATAGAGAGCAATACCGTAGAAGAGCAGATCGATCGGGCTGAACCATTCCACCAGCAGCTCCCCAGCCATCCGCCAGTCGAGCGCACCCAGTACCTCAAAGAAGGGAGTGTACAGCTGTGAGGCCATGACCGCGCACGCTGCCAGAACATTGCCAAGAACACAACCAAGCAAAGCCAGAGCCGCTCCTATGATGCCGAAGTACTCGTCGACCCCCTTACCCACAACGCGGATTGCATAGCCGACCACGAATCCAACACCCACTGCCATCCAACCGATTTGAAACCCCGTCTTAGACGTTATCATCGCCCACAACGCCGCTGCCGCCACGGCACCCGCCACGCCCGGCTACCCAGCTTTGCTCAAGCCTCAATTCCTCGAGCAGCTTCTGAAGCCGGCAGGAAGGTCTTCCTCTGCTTCAGGTCCCATGCGGTCACCTGAGCCATGAATTCGCTGTCGGCCTGAATCCTGGCGCTCAACGGAATCGGCGCTGGCGCTGGTGTTGCCGGCATCAACTTGACAGCAATCACGGTCGTCCCCAACACGAGGCCAACGGTCGCTAGCAGTACCGCCAACAGTCCCATCCGCGGACTCCGCGTCGGATTTGCCCGCGCCATGGCAAAGCCAACGAGGGCTCCAACCCCCCAGGCGAGAGCGCTCACCTTGGCTTGCGCTACAAACGCGACAGCGATCCAGGCCAATCCACCCAAGAGAGCCGCTGCCGTGCCCGCGATGATCGCGCGCGGAAGGTCCCCGGTGACAGCGCCAGAGCTCGAGTTTCGATCTTCTAAGCCCGGGTGACCCAGCCGGTTCTTCATCTCCGTACTCCGCTAGAATCACCGATTCAGTTCTCGGAAACGGAACCTCCGGCGTCGCCGATCATCACCCACTTGTTCCCCTGCTTCATCAGGATATCGGTCCAGGCCCCGGTGACCGATTCCTGGTCGCCCTCGGCACTCCTGGTGGTGGTTGTGTAGAGGTAGTGCACGATCGCTACGTTTCCGTGCACCTTGATTCCTACAGGCTTGAGTGAGTACCACTCGAGGTCCCCGGTCTCGAAGCCCCGCACCAGAGACGTTCTTCGGTCCGCCTTGTTGGTCGGGACCCGCTCGCCTTGCACCCAACCCAGAAACTCATCGTGGAAGTAGCTCATGAAGCCCTCGAGGTCTTCCTCGGCGTACAGACTCCAGTAGGTCTCTACGTTTCGCCACACCTCCATCTGCTCGGCCGACCACTCTTGAGCTGACGCCGGCGACGCGTTGCATACGATAACGACTGCGGCGAATACAGCGAGTGCGTAACGCATGACCACCTCCTGTCGTGGCTATTTCCAGGCTGCGGGTTGAACCGATTGCCAGATGTTAACCGCACGCAGGAAGGGCAAACAAGAACAGCCGGCACAACCGACCGTAGAGAAAGCTTCCTCCCCCACCGACAGCGGGGGAGGGCACGAAAGGAATAATCGCAGCAAGTAGCCGCGGCTTCCCTAACTAGCCTCCATGGTAGCCGCCTGTACCAGCGCGTTGATGATGGGGTCTGCGCCGAAGAAGAGAGTCTCCGCATCCTCCAATGAGATGGCCTGCTCAACGAAGTGGAGGACCACCACCTCGTTGTGATAGGCGAATTGACGGCCAGCGGGTCGCCGGCCTTAGCTGCGCCTTTTGGGATGGAAGGCGAACGCTGAGGTGGGCTATCAGGTGTCGTCTCTTAGGCGGGAAGGCGACCTGGTTAGACCGGCTTCGCTAGACCCTCGAATTCCAAAACCAGGGGGCTGACGACAACGCCAACCCCCTGGGCCTTTCCAAGCACGTTTAGCAGCTAGTCGAGTACAATGCCGAGAATGATCGCGGCGTTAATCTCATGCATTTCGAAGTCGAACCAGCGGCGGTAGCCGGCCTCGACCCGGATCGCGAGGAAATCCCGCGGCAAGAATCGATAACCAACATTCCCTCCTACAGCGAAATCGCTTTCACTCGAGCCATTCGAGATACTGAAGAAGGAGCCATTGAAGCCGAGGTACGCTGAATTGGCCAGTGCGCCAGTGAACAGGTACGCCACCTGAGCTGTTACTCCGGCGGTCGTAACCGTTTGCGTATCGCCGTTTGAAACTGAAACCACTGAGAAATTGAGCTGGGGCTCCACCATGATCTGTGCCGTGGGAAAGAACGCGAAATGTACCGTCGAACTACCCCCGAGAAGCGATGCTAGAGGACTGGCGCCGCCCCCAGGGACGGCGAAGTTCAGTATCGAACCGCCCTCTGGCAGCACGAGGCTGAGTCCGGCTCGTGTACCGATTTCCAAGCTGGGCTTGTCTTGCCCCGCAAGACAGGCCGGGGTCACTAGTAGCATCACCAAGAGGAGTGCAAATTTGTTCACCTGCCACCTCCAGTCTGGGTCTTCTGTCTGAAG
>JBDHHL010000393.1:0-4595 GCA_039589375.1 Gemmatimonadota bacterium
GTGTTGAACTCCCGCATCTCCTCAAACTCAGGGCCTGAAAGCCAGTTCTGCGGAAGGTCGATCCCAAAGTTGGTCCAGAGCAGCGTCAGCCGGTCGGGGTCCGTGTAGGGCAAAGGCCGCAGCAGCACGGTATTCACGACGCTGAACACGGCGGTATTGGCCCCGATTCCAAGCGCGAGAGTCAGCACGGCCACCAGTGTGAAACCGGGCGCCCCGCGGAGCCTGCGAAGCGCGTATCGAAGATCCTGGAGTAGGATGGAAGGCAAGATAACCTCCGCGAGTTGATCGACCGAACCGGCCGTGGCATTCGTCGCCAGCTGCTCTACGACTGCTTCCATTGTAATTGTGACTGCACGTCACGTTCTCTTGACTCTTACGCGAGCGGTAGGCGCCCGGTTTCCGTCGAAAGCGGCGCGAGGGCCTTCGCCGGCTCAATCGAAAACGGGCGCCCGGCTTTGGCCGGAGCGCCCGCTTTGCTGAGGGATTCTGGTGTTCAGAGGAGCTCAGTCGATCTCTTCGACCTCGCCTAGCTCAACATGGATTGGTGTACCATATCGTAGGCTCGCCGGCGACGCCGGCCTCCGACATCACCTCGCGCAAACGCTCGGACCCCACGAAGTCCTGGGCTGACTGCAGCGTCTCGAAGTCGTGCCACACGGTCACATCGTTGGGATCGTCCGCCGCCTGGTAAACCGCATCGCCTACAACCCCCATGCCCTTCCGCTCACCGTCGAAGTCGTCATAAGCGTGCTTCCAATGAGTGAAGTCGGCTACGGGATGGCGTACAAACATGCGAATCATCATGACCTCCTGTGATGGCGTTGTGAGTTCGGCCCTTCGACTACAATGGCCGCGCAGACGACTGGGGCCGTCAGACGGTCGGCTGCACGTTCGCGTTCAGCTGAAACAGATTGCTCGGATCGTACTTGTTCTTGACCTGGACCAACCGGTCGTAGTTGCCGCGATAGTTGGCTGCGACCTTCGCGGCCGGGTGGTCGACTTCCAGGTCGTTCGTATAGAACCCCTGCGTGAACTTCTCGAGCCCTGTCCAGTACTGCTTGACCCACCTGATGTGCTCGGAGGGGTCCTCGCCGTGGCGCCAGCCGACGAAGGCCAGCATGTTGGCGATCGCGTCGCGGCTCGAGAACGCGGTGGCGTCGTTCGCCACCCACCCGATCGCTCCGCCGCTCTGCTGGAAGAACATGGCCGTGCTGCGCTCCGGATGCCCTTCGAAGTTCTCGATGATCGCCGAAATAAGGCCAGCCGGTATCTCGGAGACGAAGCCGCCCTTGAGATACGTACCTTCGGCGCGCGGATCGTCGGAGTCGCCGGATCGCTGGAGCGCCACGTAGTCCGTGGCCTGGACAGCGTCGACCATCGGCGTGCCCACCTTGCGAATCGGCGCAAGGGCGCGGTCCGCCGCGTTCGCCGGACCGGAGTAGCAGATGCCAAACCCGACCATTCCCGGCTGGCCGCCCGCCGGGACATACATGATCAAGTCTAACTGGAGCTCATCGGGAGCCTCGGGACCGTAATCGGCGTAGAGGTTCAGTACATCGCGCGCCTTGTCGAGCGGGAAGAAGATGGGACCGCCAAGGACCTGGCGTTGCATCGGATGCAGCCGGAACTCGAAGGAGGTGACGACCCCGAAGTTCCCGCCACCGCCGCGCACACCCCAATATAGATCGGGGTTTTCGTCCTCGTTCGCGTGACGGAGTTGGCCGTCGGCAGTGACGACGTCCACCGCCGCGAGGTTGTCGATGGACATTCCGAACCTTCGTGCGAGTCGGCCGAATCCGCCGCCTGTTACCAGACCGCCCACGCCGGTGTGCGATACGGTCCCCATCGGGGCGACCAGATCATACGCCATCGACTCGTGATCCAGCTGTCCCAGCAGGCTGCCGCCCGTCACCCAAGCTCGGCGTGCATTCGGATCGACACGAACATCGCGGAAGTGCGACATGTCGATCATCATGCCGCCGTCGCAGGTCGATTTCCCCGAGGAGCTGTGCCCTCCGCATTTGACCGCGAGCAGCAGGTTGCTGTTTTCCCTCGCGAAGTCCACCGCCGTCCGCACATCCGCCGTCCCAGTCACCTGGGCGATCAGCGCAGGGCGCTTGTCGAAGGATGGATTGAGGATGTGCCGAGCCTTCTCGTACCCTTCATCGCCAGCAAACAGAAGACGTCCACGCAGCCGTGAGCTCAGGTCGGCGATGTCCTTCCCCTTCAGCGTGATCTTTTCACCGGTGCCGGTCACCGCGCTCACGTCGCCCGGGTCGGCAGGCGCGTCCTGGTAGAAGGCTGCCAGCGATTGCCTGGCCGGGATCGTGGCGGCCGCCGCGGCCGCGAACGTGGATCGGATGAACGTGCGTCTTCTCATCGGGAGCCTCCGTGGGCTGGTGGGACGTCAAACCCACGGATCATAGACTGGGCAAGGACGGAGGCGTGCAGGAACGATGCTCGAATCCTAGCCGAGCACCATCGACGGCAAAGCCGCCGGCGTGTGTAGGGCACTACCATCAAATCGCACGAGTCCTGTCTACGAATCGTTGGGGCTAACGATTATCGCTACAATTTGCCAAATCAGCCCCGCGTACGCAACAGGGCATGACGGCCGCGGCCGCGTATCGCGCGAAGGGCGAGTGGAAGGTCATGTCGCTACTCCCCTCCACCGACCGATGCCGCGGCCGCTGTCGGCTCGAAGAAGCGACGCTTCGCCCATAACGACACCTGCACCAGGCCGATCATCACCGGCACCTCGACGAGCGGGCCGATCACCGTCGCAAAGGCCGGCTGCGACGCGATCCCGAACACGGCGATCGCCACCGCGATGGCTAGCTCGAAGTCGTTGCTGGCAGCCGTCAGTGCCACGGTCGTCGTCTCCGGGTACTCACCGCGCAGCAGCCGGGCGCCGAAGAAGGTGATGACGAACATCGCCACGAAGTAGATAGTTAGCGGGATCGCGATCCGAACCACGTCATACGGAAGCTGCACGATCAGCTCGCCTTTGAGGGAGAACATTACGACGACAGTGAACAACAAAGCCGCCAGCGTGATCGGGCTGATGCGCGGGATGAAGACGCCCTCGTACCACTCTCTCCCTTTCAGCTTCAACAGCGAGAAGCGCGTGATGAGGCCGGCCAGGAACGGTATCCCCAGGTAGATGAACACGGTGCGCGCGATCTCTCCCACACTGACGTGCATCTCCGCACCCTGGAACCCGAATAGCGGCGGCAGCAGCGTGATGAAGACCCAAGCGTAGAACCCATAGAACAGCACCTGAAAGACGGCGTTCGCGGCCACCAGGCCAGCCGCCAAGTCGTGGTCGCCTTCCGCAAGGTCGTTCCAGACCAGCACCATAGCGATGCAGCGCGCCAGCCCGACGAGAATCAAGCCCACAGCGTAGCCCGGCATGTCCCGAAGTAGCAGCACAGCGAGGAAGAACATCACCAGCGGCCCGATCACCCAGTTCTGGAAGAGCGACAGCGCCAGGATCCGCTTGTGCCGGAGAACGACCCAGAACTTCTCGTAGCGGACCTTGGCGAGCGGCGGGTACATCATCAGGATCAAGCCGATCGCGATCGGGATCGACGTGGTCCCGATCTGGGTCGCGCGGTTCAGCGCCTCGACCGGCTCCGGCCACAAGTAACCGATCGCGACGCCAAGAGCCATCGCAGCGAAGATCCAGACCGTCAGATAGCGATCGAGGAACGATAGTCGCCGTGCAACAGAGACATCAGCCGAGAGTGTCACGAGCATACCTCCACGCTGCTTGATTAGCTGCACCCTGCTTAGCGGAGGTCGTCTGACAACGCTCGGCGCGCATCGCTTCGAGCTCGTCCGCTACATCGGGAACGGGCACGTCGGCCAGCAATTGCCGCACAGCTGCGATCAAGGTCCGCTGTTTGTCCGTCGTCGGATCGGCCGCCCGGTAGTAGATCCACAGTCCATCGCGGCGGTCATTGACGAGCCCGGCGTTCAGGAGATAGCGCAGGTGCCGGGAAGCCTTGGACTGGGAGACTCCAAGAAAGCGCTCGATCTCGCAAACGCACAGCTCGTCGTGCCGGAATATGAGCGCGAGGATCTGGAGCCGAACGTCTTCCGAGAGAGCCTTGAACTGCTGGGCAAGGTCGTACATGGCGTCTTGTAGGCGTATCGTCGTATATCCGCTTAAACGGTTATATGCTCAGTTGACCATACCGTGTCAAGGCCCGTTGTCAGGCCCGGCGCACGTGTCCTCCGCAGGCAGGAGATGAGTACAGTGCACCGGCCGACATCATGTAGCGTCCCCTCTGCTCGCCACGAACCCTCGACAGATGGCGAGATCGGAAGCGACGAGGGAGGCCTGGCGGGAAGCTCGCTCAGTCCAACCTAGAACACTGTTCACAGGTTGCTCACACCGTGTCCATTTCGGCAACTTAAACAGCGGTTGACGGGAACTTCGTTCGCACGGTGAAAAGGGTACGGAATAGCCATGTGGAAGAGACGGGATATCCTGCGCGCAGGTGCTGCGATCATCGTGACAGCTGCCGTCTTCGTGGGCACTTCCTGTTCTTCTGGTGGAGAACCGGAAACCATCGCCGAGCCGGAGAGGC
>JBDHHL010000394.1:0-4583 GCA_039589375.1 Gemmatimonadota bacterium
CGAGCGGACCCAGCCCCAGGATCGCCCGCAAGTCAACCGTCACCATCAGGAGTATCAGGCAGAAGGGCAACAGATAGCGCGTCATCCATTCGTAGGTCGGCGATGCCATCGGCGTGATCCCAAAGCTGGTCGACAGCATTGGGATGAAGTAGGCATAGATCACCGCAGGCGTCACTCGAAAGATCGGGGCCAATCGCGGAAGGCCGCTGACCCACAGGATGGCGCCGAGAACGAACGCCAGGTAGATGAAAAGCGAGGTAGGTTGGGTTATCACCCTACGCGCCCGCCCGGGCCGCTTCCAGGTCGCGCCTGTAGAGCTGCATGCCGAACCGGGTAATCCTCCCCGGCACGCCCGGCCCAACCGCGTCACCGTCGATCTTCACCACCGGCATCACCTCCGTGGTCGTGCCGGTCAGAAAGACCTCGTCGGCCGCCCGAAACTCGTCGATGGTGACACCGACCTCCTGCACCTCGATACCTTCCTCTCGATACGCATCGATGAGGAACTTGCGCGTGATCGCCGGCAGCAGGTTGTCGATCGGGTGGGTGTAGACCGTATCCCCCAGCACGCAGAAGGTGCTGCTGTGGCTACCTTCTGTCACGATGCCGTCGCGGACGAGCAGCGCCTCGAAGCACCCCTCTGAACGGGCGTGAGTGTACGCGATCACGTTGGGCAGAAGCCCGATTGTCTTCACCTCGCAGTAGCCCCAGCGAAGATCAGCCGCCGTGAGCACTGCCACGCCGTTCTCGAATTTCTCCGAATCGGGCCCAGCGAATGGCCGTGAGAACATGACGAGCGTCGGAACCGCGTCCGTCGGGAAGGCGTGACCGCGCGGCGCGACGCCTCGGGTCAGCTGCACATAGACCGTGCCTTCCTCCACTCCGTTTACCCGGGCCGCTTCCAAAATGGCTTTGCGAACCGCCTCGCGCGCGAGCGGAGGATCTATCTCCAACGCGCGAGCACCTCGCTCGAACCGATCGAGGTGCGCCTCGATCCGGAAGCCGTTGCCACCGACGATACGACATACTTCGTAAATACCATCGGCGAAATTGAAGCCGCGGTCCTCCACCGACACTTTCGCTTCGCTGTGCGGCACGAACTCGCCGTTCAGATATACCAGTTCACCACCTGTCATTGAGAACCTCTCTCGAGAAGGAAAGACCTTCACCCAATTGTCATCTCGGCCCGAAGCTACAGCGAGACGTCGGGCCGGGAAAGAGCACATCGCGCCACTGCCAGCCGCGCCCGCTCAGATCAGGGCGCCGATGATCGCGAAGCCCAAAATCGCCACGCTCCCGGCCGTCACCGCGTAGGGAATTTGGGTCCGCACATGATCGATCACGTCGGTGGCCGACGCGAGTGACGCCACAATCGTAGTATCGCTGATCGGGCTGGCGTGATCACCGAAGACACCGCCCGACAGGGACGCCGCGAGGAAAGGCGCCAAAGGTAGGCCCAGCGTCTCGGCCGCAGGGACCGCGATCGGGATCATGATCGCGAAGGTCCCCCAACTGGTACCCGTCGCGAACGCGATCAGCGCCGCGGCGAGGAACGTGGCGGGCACCAGAAGCACCGGTGCGGCGATATTCCGTACCGCCTCGGCGACGAACGGTCCGGTCCCGAGCCTAACGCATACATCGCCGAGCGTGATCGCCAGCAGCAGAATCAGTACGAGCCCGAGCAGCGCCTCGACACCCTTGAGGCCCAGCCGGACGAGCTCGTCCAGCGAAGCGAAACGCTGAGCCAGCATCAATATCCAGGCGGCGACGTTGCCGGCGATCACGGCCCAGAGCGCGCTTGTCGAACCGGATCCTTGTCCCAAGACTCCGTCTCCGGTGATGTAGAGGCCTACCGGCATCATCAGCACCATCGCGAGGATCGGGACTACCATGTTGATCGCGCGCGGCGGCACATCGCGGGACAGCCGAGCCTTGAAGAGCGCCTCGTCCACCGTCATCTCGCCTTCGGGGCTCAGGACCACGCCCTCCGCGGCCCGGGCTTCCGCCGCCTTCATCGGCCCCAGGTTCAGCCCGCGTACAGCCGTGAACCCGGAGAGCAGGACTGCGGCGATGGCGTACATGTTGAGCGGTATCGCCTTCACGAACACGCCCAGCGGGTTTTCGATGGCCAGTCCCCCCAGGATTCCCAGGACGAGAGCGCCCCATGCATTGAACGGGATCAGAATACAAATGGGCGCCGACGTGGAGTCGGAGATATACGCGAGCTTCTCACGGGCGGCCTTGTAACGATCGAAGAGCGGACGGCACACGGCGCCCGTGACGAGGAGCGTGATGTTAGACTCGATGAAGATGACCACGCCGATCAGCCAGGCCAGCAGGCTGGCGCCGCGGATACTGCTCACCAGACGGCGCCGTTCCAGCCAGCGCACGAACCCCTCTACGCCGCCGGACGCCTCCACGTAGATGACCAGGGAGCCGATCAGCAGGCTGAACAGCAGGACGCGCGTGTTCCCCGGCTCGCCGAGCACCATGACCGTCCCCTCTATAGACCCGGCGAACCCTTTGATCGGGTTACCAGAGCTCAGTATGGTCCAGCCCAGCCAGATCCCCGTCGCCAGCGCCACGTAGACCTGGCGGGTCCACACCGCCAGCCCGATCGCGACGAGTGGTGGCAGCAAAGAGAGCACCGAGGGGTCTATCTCGAGTCCGTTCATGCGCCTCAACCGCGGTGAGTTGTTCTAACGGGCCAGGAATGGCATCTTCCTTCTCGGCTTCCCATCATATCAGGCCGGCCGGAGGACCCTGACTATTACGGTCACAGGTGCCACGGCACAACCCGCGGATCCGGTAACGGACCATACCGATACTGACGAGTCGGCCCATTTGAATACCGAACACCGAATATCGATTAGCCAATAATGAAGAACTGTTCTTGGGAATTCGACATTCGATGTTCAATATTGGCGATTCAAAGCCTGCCTTAGTTAGGAGGAACCCGTGATCTTCCGGAGAGAAGTACTGCTATCGATCGCAGTTGCACTGCTCGTCGCAGCCTGCGGAGGCGGCGAGAGTCAGCCTGGAGGTGAAGAGATGGAGACAAGCCAGCCGCCGTCGCTGCCGCCCGACGTGGGCAACCCGTCGCCGCAAGTCGTGCTCGAGACCAACCTGGGCAAGATCGTGATGGAGCTGGACCGGGAGGCAGCGCCGAACACGGTGGACAACATCATCGAGCACGTCGAGAACGGTTTTTACGACGGACTCTTATTCCATCGCGTGCGGCCCAACTTCATGATTCAGACCGGGAGCTTCACCTCCGGTTTGGCACAGCGACAGTCGCCGAAACCGCCGCTGCGCAACGAAGCTAACAACGGTCTCAAGAACGTGCGTGGCTCAGTAGCGATGGCCCGCACCACCGATCCACATAGCGCGACCGCAGGATTCTACATCAACCTCGTCAACAACCCGAACCTGGACTTCACCGCCGAGACGGCCAGCGGCTGGGGCTACACGGTGTTTGGCGAGGTCATCGAAGGGATGGACGTCGTGGACGCCATCGCCGAGATCCAGACGGAGGCTCGCCCGCCCGTGTTCGAGGCCCTGCCTCTTCAACCGGTGATCATCGAGAAGGCCTACGTTACGGGCGGCTAGGGTCAGACGCTCACGACGGCAGCACGCCGTATAGCATGGACTTGGACGAGCTTCTCTCGGAGGTCGACGCGTCACGCCTCGAGCGTACTGTGCGCCGGCTGGAGGGGCCGAGGCATCCGCAGGCATCACCCGGCTCCCTAGAGGAAGCCGAATCCTTCATCGTCGATGAGCTCAAGGCGTCAGGGCTGGCGACCGAACGTCAGCCCTTTCGCTTCCGCGGTACCAGCTTCAACAACGTCGCAGGGACGCTTCCGGGATCCGACCCCGGGCTGCCCTGGCTGCTGGTGGGCGCTCACTTCGATACCGTTTCCAATTCGCCGGGCGCCGATGACAACGCGAGCGGGGTCGCCGTGTTTCTCGAAGTAGCCCGGTTAGCCGCCCAGCTCCACCCGCGGCGGACCGTCCAGTTCGTCGGGTTCAACCTCGAGGAACCGCAGGACGCGGTCGGTACTTATCGGGTAGGGAGCGCACGCTTCGCCCAGCAGGCACGCCGGGACGGGCGCCGCTACGCGGGCGCGATCGTGCTCGAGATGGTGGGCTATGCCGACGACCGACCCGAGACACAGCAAATACCGCCGCTCGTGTTCAAGAAGATCCCAAACACAGGCAACTTCCTGGTCGCTGTTGGTGATCGACGTTCGCGTCGGCTGCTGCGCTCGTTCGAGCGTTCGGCTCAGCAACACGTGCCGGAACTGACACTGATCACTTACGGCGTGAAGTTGAGAGGCTGGATGCTGCCGCTCACGCGCCTCAGCGACAACGCGTCGTTCTGGGATCGCCGCTACCCCTCGCTGATGGTCACCGACACGGCGTTCCTGCGAAATCCCAACTACCATATGGAGAGCGACACCGCCGATACCCTCGACTATCAGTTCATGAAGAGGGTCGCGCAGATCACGCTCGCGCATGTGGCCGGCAGCGCGAGCCCGTTGTGAGCCAGGGCCTGGAATGATAGAAATCTTCGTCGGTAGCGG